>CAIYGK010000109.1 GCA_903925725.1 uncultured beta proteobacterium
AGGCGAGTCTTGATGGCATCCACCGCTTCGAGTTTCTTGCCCTCGATGGCCGGACGCAGGAAGGGCTTTGCTGCCATCTTGACGGTGCCAAATTCGACAAATCGCCAGTACCAGGCGTCCTGCGAGAGGTTCCCGTTCTTGCCTTGCTTGCGATATTTCTTGCCGTGGCGCACCGTCACAAAGAAGGTCTGCTTCTGCTCGTTCGAGAGCTCCGGCACCTGCTTCATGACGATCGAGCGCTTTAAGGTACCCGGTGGCGGCTGGTCCGACCCCAAGGGTGCGGTGGCCACCGGTGCCTTGACCTTGGCCTCATCGCGGATGACTTTGGCGCCGGCATATACAGCCGCACGTAAGCCATTGCGTGCGACCCGCTTGGGCAACTCGCGCAATGCCTTCGCCAACTGATCGAGCCCTTCAATCGTGACACTCTCTCGGTTAGCCATCGTCCAGACCTTCGGAAGCCAGCAGCGTGATGACGGCGTTTTTCTCGTCCTCATTCATGCTGGCGTGGATGTTGAAAATGCGCCCCTTGTAGAGGGCGCGATACCCGGCAACCACCCGGGTATCCGCAAAAATCGGCTGATACCGCACGGTGATCTGGTGCGAGATTTCGCTGGCCATGCGCTGCGCGCTTTCTAACTCCCGACCAGACAGCGGCTGGATGTCGGCCCACACGGTGATGAGGTCGGTCCAGACCAGTTGCTGCCCACCAAACGTGTCCTGACTGCTTGATCGGCTCTGAATCAAAAGTCGCCGCGCAAGTTGTCCTGCACGCACACCTGTCATACCGTCACCACCTTGAACGGATCGAGCAGTCCATCAATAAATGGCAGCGCTTCGATCTTGCCGCGATTGATAAGCGCCACTTCCTCTCGATGCGCGTAGAGACTTCCCACCCGCAGCTTGACCCAACTCTTGATGCCCTCGGGCACGCTTGCGGCCGGACCAAACCCGGCATCAAAGATCACACTGACTGCGCCAATTTGCGGCAGACTGATCGGCCAGATCTTGCCGAACACCGGTGTGATCCGTGCTGGTTCGCAAGCCGCGTCCACGGTGTAGTCAGTGGCCGGCATGGTTTGCAGAACGCCCGCCATGTCCAGATACTGAATGGCGACCACCGACTGAAGCGGACTGCGCGGCAACAGGATGGCATGCCCCGGCAGGGAAAACGGAGTTCCCGCCGGAACACCAATGAGGCTCGGCCCCGGGAAACTGTCGAGCACCAACTTCCAGCGCGCCGTCACAATTTGCCGACCTGTCAGCGTTTCCGCCGCCTGACGGGCTGCCGAGATCAACGCCGTGATCAAAGCATCATCGTCGGTGAAATCCACCCGCAGATGGAGTTTGGCGTCCGCCAGGGACACCGGCTCCTCTGCAGGCGGAGTAACGAGTTGCAGCGGCATGGATTAGGCTGCAGTGCCCGTGTCGGTCGGATGGTCAGCCGCCGCCGCAGCATTGACCACATCCGGCACATCAACTTCTTCGGCAATGCCCGCTGCCACTTGCCGTTGGGTTTCCTCGTCGGCCGGATAGGTCTGCCCCTTGGCGTATTTCACGTGGCTGTCGCCACTGCCGCCGACTGCATAGAAATCAGCCAGAAATCGAATCGCTTTCATGGCTCACCTCACACAATCTGCGCCACGGCGGCCTGGTTGAACGCATCCGCCGTTGCATAGCGCGGATTGACACCGAGCACCTGCGCACTGGCCAAGCTCGCCGACACACCAATCGTGATGGACAGGCGCACGAAGCCAAAGCCATTCACCGTATCGAGTTCCTCCGGCTTCACATTGATCAGCGCCTGGCGGCTGGAGCCGCCGCCTGCCTGGGTCAGCTGCGTGATGGTCTTGCCCGTAATGTCCTTGGCACTCGTACCGGAACTGTCGAGCGCCTGCTGCAACTTGGCGTCCAGCGTGGCCGAGGCTCCCAGCGCACCAGAGTGCACATCGGCCACCAGGGCGTGGAAATTGGCCACCGCAATCCAGCCGGTGGTGACAGTGCCCACCGCCTGGCTGGCCGGATCGATGGTGGCGAGGATGGCAAACTCTTCGCTGCCTTTTGCATTGGGAAACATAGTGAGATCTCCTTGAGATTTGAAAAAGCAGGGATCAGCGAGCGCCGAGCTGGATATAGGGCGACATCGTGGTCGCCCCCTTGGCCGGCGCGATGGGCGCGACGATCTTGGATTGGCCATCCATGCGGAACGTGGTGCGGAAAGCCGTGAGGTCGGCATCGAAATACAGATGCATCGACGTTGCGGTCTGCAGGCCACCGGCCTTGGTGAT
>CAIYGK010000110.1 GCA_903925725.1 uncultured beta proteobacterium
AGCTGTGCGACGCGCTCCCTTGCGGCCAGCGGCCAGCGAAATTCATTGCAGAGGGACTGAAATTTCACGCGTTGCCGTGCGTGGCGCCAAAGCGCAACTCAGCTGTGCTTTCGATTCCACTCTTTCGCCCGGGGTAGGTCAGCCACTTCATAGCGACGTTGAAGTCGGCGATGATGCTGGATGCCTCGACGGTCGAACCGTTCCCAATATCAATGCTCGCCGTGGTATGGGCGTCCTCTATTAGCGTCAAGTCGTAGCCTCGTTCAAGGGCTGCATAGGCAGTGGCCCGAATGCACCAATTTGTCTGTGCGCCTGCGAGGACGACGTGCGTCGTTCCCAGTCGGGAAAAGTGACTTTCCAATTCGGTCTCCTCGAATGAGGAGGGGAATCGCTTGTAAATCCGCTTTTCTCCAAAACCTGGTGCAAGTTCGGGAACGAGTTGCCATGACGTCGAGTCCCTTGGCAAGTCATCGGCTTCGTGTTGAACCCAGATTACCGGAACGCCAATTTCACGAGCACGCTTCACTGCGCGTGCCAAGTTCTCGATTATTCGGCGTGATTCCCAAGACTGAGCCATGACGCCGACCTGGACGTCCACAACGACTAAGGCGGGGGTTTTTCCAGGGCGAACAGTGCTCATATTTCGGTCATCGGGTATGGATTCATGCCTGCATCGTACCAAGCTGGGGGGCACAGTTGAAGGACCGGTTTCGCTGCATAGCCAAAATTCAGAACCACATGACTTGTTGGCGCGGCTTGACAGTATTAGGCTTGCACAAAATATGGCGCCAGTGGCGCGTCAAGACGCTGATAGAGCGGATGGACCGGAGACCCGTTCTTATTCCTACCGAAACAAAGAACCTTCGCCGGGTCGCACACTTCGCGCAAAATCGTCTCCACCGCAGTTCCACGGCCTGACCTGTGACCAGGATTCCCCCAACTCACAACGACAATCCGGGCATTGGCCGCTATTCGCCGAATCCACTCATCGTTCTCTGGGAGGTTGACCACCGCTGTTGATGTCAGGTCAGACGAATAAGTACCGCGAATGGACATGACATTCAGTTGGTAATATGCGCCGACGCCCCAGTGCTCCTTAGCTCGGCGTACCATGCCATCCACAGTCGGGTCTCCCACATCCTCTGCCGCACCGGAGGGGTTCATGCTGATGCCGCAAGCATAGTCTTCTGGGTCGCCCCAATATCGGAACAACGCGAAGCGGTGAGTTCTGTCGGCGCTGAAAACTGTGCGCTCAGCGATCAGCGGGTCAACAGAGTTAGTAGGCAGCGGTGCCGACGACCCGATGGCTGCGGTGGCGAAATTGGACATTGATCTATTTCGGATTCGGCTGGAACGAAGGGTTACTCGTCGTTCCGTCTCCGGTTACGCGTCCTGAGCTGAAACGACGAGTTTCAAACCCAATCCAAAGAGCACGAACCCGGCAGTTCTATCCACCCACGCCTTGTAGTCGAGATAAATGCGTTTGGGCCCCGGCGATGACAGCAGAGTTGCCACGACCGAGTACCAGGCAGTCTCAATTGCAAAGACGATGCACAGGAGCACTGCAGCAAACACGGATGAAAAAATGGGCGGCAAGAACGCTGCAAAGACACTTGCATAGACGATTGCAGTTTTTGGATTGCTGATCTGCGTCGAAAATCCGAGCCAGAACGAGCGGGAGACGTGAATCTCGCCGCTTTGGCCTTCACTTTCCATCACCAATGGCAACTTTGCAGCAATGAAAATTCGGATGCCGAGGTAGCCAAGATACAACCCGCCAAGGACTTTGAGTCCAAGATAAATAGACGGCACTGCCAGAAACACGGCTTGGAGACCGAGCAGAGCCGCGGCAGCAAAGAGCATCCCGCCAGCCCCCATGCCAAAGGCAGCACTCACGCCGTGTTTACGGGACGTCGCCACTGCCATCCGAGCCACCACAACAAAGCTCGGGCCTGGGCTGATGACGCCAACAGAGAGGGCGCCGACTATTCCTGCGAGTGCCATCGCTTCTTGCATGACCAACTTCCAATCGATTTAATTAACGGAAACGTGCTGACGGTGGACGGTAAGGAACCTACCCAAACACTCGATTGCGCAACCCGACGAGTCTGTCACTAGCAATCATCAGCTTGGGTCGAGTTCGTTTGAGTTCGCGTAAGTGATTGATTTTATTGGCTCACATCACCCTGAACCAGATTTCATTGGTTCGCAGGAACCAGGGCGTGAATGGCGCGTTGTAGCGTGAATAGATCGGCTCACCCTGTGTCGTGATCTTGGCCTGAGCCAGCGCCTTCTTCAACATACCCAGGTGTTCGTCATAGTTGGCTTGCGACCAGGTCCCGGAATACTTGATGACAGCAACGGTCTGCCCGGGGATGGCTCTCAACTTGACTCTAGCGTCCAGAGGCTCGGGCAGCGTCGCCAGTGTGTAGGCGCCCGGCATCATGAACTGCACAAGAAAGCCCCCCGCTGCGGGTGTCTGCGTCACCGGTCCAGTCATTTCCAGTTTCAACGGCGCGGAAACCGCCGTCTGTGTCACCGGTGCCGTCATGTCGAATTTGCGCTCACCATTGTTCTTGCCAAAGATGTAGCCGGCAAGTATCGGAAAGGCTTGATTACCAGCATCAGTCGCTGGTCCGGCCACAACCACCTCGGCCACAACATAGGGCTCGTAATTGCGAATTTCAAATACGTCTGTCGTTTGCAAGACCACGTACGCGGGCTGCTCGATGGCATGCGCCGATCCTGTAAACGCCATCAAGACGCCTGCAATAGCTTTTAGTGTTTTCATTTTTTTCCTAAGACTTGACCGGTAGATGCTGCGCGAGAAACTCAAAGCTGTCGCGCCAGCAGCGAACCGCCTGCTCCCGCCAGAACATCACATGAAACGCGTGGGTCTCTCCTGCGTAGTAGTGTGCCGTGCAGCGTGAGTGCAAGCGGCTCAACGCAGCTTCAAGCCGCTCAGAGTCTCCAGCGACCGGATCATCGAGTCCTGCGGCGATGAACACCGGTGGCAAGTCCGACTTCGTTTTCATTGCCTCGACCATACAAAGCGGGTCAGCCAAGGCGTGTTTGGTATCAGGATGGTTGGCAAAACTGCCGAGATAAGAGCGTGCCGCGTCCGTTGCAATCCTTGCTGCCAAAGCGGACACCCCTGAGCGGATATAGCGCTCTGGCTTGCTTGTTTGCAAAAAACCGCAGTACAGCAGCGCCAACGCAGGCTGCAAACCCCTCTCGAACAGCGGCGCCGCATATG
>CAIYGK010000111.1 GCA_903925725.1 uncultured beta proteobacterium
CTGCTTGCCGGCGTGGATATCGCCAATGTGGGCCACCAGCGAAACGTCGGAGTCGGCGTTAATGGCAGCAACGAAGCGCGGATGGGCAACGGTTTGTCTGGTATCGGTCGGAGACGTGCCATAGGGTACGTCTCCGATCACGGCGAGCGTGAACGCAGATGACTGATCCGCGACCGACTTGCTGCCCGTGACACTGCAACCGCCTAATGCTGTTAGCAATGCCATGACCAACGCTGATGTTTTCAATTTAATAGAGAGATTCATAATGAGAGAGTGGTGGGGATTCAACATGCTGACTGAGATTACTGCAGCACCTTAAGCTCGTCCATTTATCCACACCAGCGTGTCAGCTTGATGACATAAGCATCGAACAGAAAAGCTCACGCTGCAATGGCGTTTTTTGTTGCTTGTGCGCAATATTGGCAAATTGACAATAACATGGTAACGCCTTTGTCATGGGTCTGCAACATTTGAGAATTAATCTGCGGGAAGCCCGAGTAAGCAACATTTACTTGGCCCTTCGTCGTTTCGTGTGGAAGTTGCATTGAAAAATAAAATGTAGTAGTAGGGCTCGGTGGAGCTTGTGGGCAACTCGCCGTCGAGTTGTCCATAAATCCACGGAGCGGCTGTTTAACCAAATTACCGAATCCAAGAAATGGCTGTTGAGATTGAATCCTTGTTCACCAGCGCTTTAGGTCTGGCTACACCGTGGCGCGTGGCCAATGTTGAACTCAACACAGCGCAAAAACGCATCGACTTCAATATCACCTGCGAAGCCAAATATTTGCCATGCCCGCTGTGCAATAAGGCAGACCAAAGCATTCACGACCGCCTTGAGCGTCATTGGCGACATCTGGACTTCTTTCAGTATGAAGCCTGGTTGCACGCAGAGCTGCCGCGTATCCATTGCGATGATTGCGATAAGACCACCCAAGTGGAGGTCCCCTGGGCTCGCGAAGGCAGTGGCTTCACTCTGCTTTTTGAAGCACTGGCCCTCTCGCTATGCCAAGACTTGCCAGTGCGCCAAGCGGCCCAACTATTGCGCTGCAATGACAAGCAACTCTGGCGGCGCATTGAGCATTACGTGCAGGCTGCTCGCAAATTAGACGACATGTCTGGGGTAAAAATTGCCGGCATCGACGAGACCAGTCTGCGCAAAGGCCAGAACTACATCACGGTGGTGCATGACCTTGAGAAAAAGCGTCTCTTGTTTGCTTGCGAAGGCCGGGACCATAAAACAGTGGTCGACTTTGCTTCAGACCTCAAAGCCCACGGTGGCAAACCCGAACAGATTGAACACGTCTGCCAAGACATGAGTGCGGCTTATGCCAAAGGCGTAAGCCTTGCCTTACCCAATGCGCAAATCAGCTATGACCGCTTTCATGTGGTGGCCATGGCCAATGAGGCTATGGATGAGGTGCGACGTGAGGAAACACGCACTCAGCCGCAATCCATCAAGACTGCACTGGGCGGCAACGACCGTAAATTGCTCAAGAGTTTGGCCTGGGGTATGCGCCGCAACCCTGATGGATGGAGCACCAAGCAACTCAATGCGATGCACTGGTTGCAGCACTCCACCTTGAAGAGTGCACGGGCTTGGCGTTTGAAGATGGCACTGCGCACGGTGTACGCCAACGCTGTCAAACACAACGATGAAGACCTGGCCAAAGCTGAGTTGTCGAGCTGGCTGAGCTGGGCGACTCGTTGCCGTTTGGAGCCGTTCAAGAAACTGGCGACCACTTTGAAGCAGCGCCTGGATGGCGTGGTGCGCGGTATGTTGGACAACCGCAGCAACGCTTATGTGGAGGCCATGAATGGCTTGCTGCAACAGGCCAAACGGGCGGCTCGAGGATTCAAAACCGCCACCAACTTCATCATGATTGCTTATCTATGTATGTCCAAGCTCAAGCACTTGCCCAGCAATCCGCTGGTGCCTGCCGTTTCACCAAAATACAGCGTGCTGGTGCATCGCTGCCTGTGATGTCAAGTTCCACACAAAACGGCATAGAGCCAC
>CAIYGK010000112.1 GCA_903925725.1 uncultured beta proteobacterium
CCATGAACCGCTCAGACCTCATCGACGATCTGGCAGCACGCTTTGTCAACCTGACCAAGAACGACACAGAGTTCGCCGTCAACACCCTGCTCGATGCCATGCAGGATGCGTTGGTGGCAGGTCATCACATAGAAATCCGCGGCTTTGGCAGTTTTTCAGTGACACGCCGTGCAGCCCGCGTTGGCCGCAACCCGCGCACAGGAGAGGATGTTGCAGTCCCGGAGAAGCGGTCTGTCCGCTTCAAGCCCGGCAAGGCGCTGCGTGAGGCCGTGGATAAGCCCAGTGCTTGAGCCAAGCCTGCTATCGGTTATTGGCTCTGGTCACCATCCAAGAGCATTTCAGCCGTCTTCTCAACCAAGCTGCCCGGGCTGGTAGACAGCGCGCCGGCCAGCTTCAAGATCAGCGCCAAGTTCGGCAGGTGCTGCCCCCGCTCGATCTTGCCCATGTGAGAGCGCTCAATCTCAGCGCGATGACCAAGTTCTTCCTGCGATATTCCTAGCTCGACCCTGCATTGCCGGACGACCGAACCGAAGGCGCGCGCAGCAGCTGGCTCAAAGGTTCTCGACCCCAGCGGTCTACCGGGTTTTAGTTTTTTATCCATTGACAAGAGGTTGTCAAAGGGGAAACAATCAAACCACGTTAAATTTAACTCTTAGGGGGTCTCTATGCTCATCCGAGCCCGTCGCTACTCGGCCCTTGGTGTCATGCTGGGCGCGTTAGTGATGGGCGGTTGCGCCCAACGGTCATACGTATGGCTCAAGCCGGGCGCGAAAGATAATGAGTTCAGCGTAGCCAAGTACGACTGTTTGCAGAAGGCCCAGCAACCTTACAGTTCCACCGCGGCTTATAACAGCGGCGGAATAGTCAGTCCAACCTCCTATTCAACGAACAATTCCTCAGCCGGCATCGCAACAAATGAGCAACTGTTCAACGCTTGCATGAATGCAAAAGGTTGGGCGCTTAGTGTTCAAGGACCCCAGAGTTACACCCCACCACCGATGGCATCACCTGAAGATGCATCAAGGCGCTGCGAAGGGAGAGGGCTAAAGCCAAATACCTACCCCTTCAATGAATGCGTCAAATCGCTTTCCGGAGGCAAATAGTTCATGTCACACAACTACGTGCCCTTACTCCGCGGTGTAGCCTCACTTTTCTTAGTCCTGTCCTGTTCGCTTTCACATGCTCAGTCGGACAAGGCTTGGTACAAACCCAAAGTCTTCCCCGAGTCTTTTAAGCTGGACCGAGACGGCTGCCAATCAGCCGGAAAGGCATTTTCCGACTGCATGGGGGCAAAGGGTTGGACATTCGTCGACCGATCCGTTATCAACAACGACCGGAAGATCTGCAATGAAAAATCAGGCAGCGCGCCCGCAGAAACAAGAAGTCAAACATACGTCTCTTGCATGATCGAAAAGGGGTGGGATGAAGTGCATGACACCACCCGACAAATCGGAATCTTGATTGCCAAGTCAAACGACCTCTGCAAACGTGATGAATACAGAGACATTTTTACCAAGTCCCCGTGTCTCTCGACACACATCAGCTTGGAACATCTCGCCGACATGTCAAAAATAAGCCCAACAGAAAAGATTGCCATGCTCGCATTCGTAAAGGAAGCTGATGCTATCAACGCGAACATCGATAGCCAACGGCGCATCGGCAGCTTAAACATGAGGAAATTCTATGAGTTCCGCATAAGTCACCAGATACCGAAGATGGACGAAAATCGCGTGAATCTTGTCACTGGTCGCATCACATTCGGTGAGTACAACAAGCGAAGAAAGGAACTCTTGGCTGAACAGCTAGTGGCCGGCAAGAGAATCAATGATGAAGTGGATGACTTCATTAAGCAACCCCCTGCTGGGCGTTGAACATTGATTTGGGTGAGGCCAATGAAAAACTACGACTTCAATGAATGGTCTGTGATGATTAACACGGCCCAAGCTGCGCACAACACAAGAAAAATGGCCAAGGAGTTAGAGTTGGCCAGACAGTCAATCGAGCGACAAGAGCGCCAGCAACAGAGCGTTGGAGCGGCTTATCCTACGTCCGGAATAAGGCAGGAAAGCTATCAACCAACAGAGTGGGCGACAGAGGAGCCTGTCAGGAATTTTGTGTTTGAGGCATAGCATGTCAAAAAGGAGCATCTATGCCAAGGAAAGTAAAGGTCGCTGCGGCGGCCACGGCGGTATTGCCGCGCATTTCGTCTGAATTGCTGGACCAGATTGTCACCGGC
>CAIYGK010000113.1 GCA_903925725.1 uncultured beta proteobacterium
GCAGGTAATAGAAGGCACCGATCAGCGACATCACGACAGCGAACACCGCCACGCCGAGATGAAAGGCCTGCCCCGAAGCCACCAGTGCCTGCAGGACCGAGAGCTTGGCGTAAAAACCGACCATCGGGGGAATGCCGGCCAGCGAGAACAGACAGACCGCCATAACGCCAGCGTAGAGCGGACTGCGCTGATTGAGCCCTGCGAAATCGGAAATCTCTTCGCTCTCGAATCCTTCACGCGCCAGCAGCAGGATGACGCCGAAGCTGGCCAGCGTCGTCAGCACATAGGTGATGACATAGAACATGGACGAGCTGTAGGCATTGGCAGCACCATTGATGTTGCCGTTGACAACACCCGACATCAACCCCAGAAGCACAAAACCCATGTGGGAAATGGTTGAAAAGGCCAGCATGCGCTTGACGTTTGTCTGTGCAATGGCCGCCAGATTACCGATCAGCAGGGAGCCCACGGACAACACCATCAGCATCTGTTGCCAATCGATCGCCAGCGGCAACATCCCCTCAACCAGCAAGCGGATGATGATGGCAAAAGCGGCCAGCTTGGGGGCACCTGCAATCAACAGGGTGACCGCTGTTGGTGCCCCTTGATAGACGTCAGGAATCCACATGTGAAACGGAACCACACCGAGCTTGAAGGCAAGGCCGGCCACGATGAATACCAGGCCAAACACCAAAACGCGGTGGTCGACCTGCCGCGAGGCAATGGCTTTGAACACTGCGGTCACATCGAGCGACCCGGTTGCGCCGTACATCATCGACATGCCGTAGAGCAGGAATCCCGAGGCCAGCGCACCCAGCACAAAGTACTTCATGGCTGCTTCAATCACAACGGCGTTGTCACGCCGCAGCGCTACCAGTGCGTAGCTCGACAGCGTCAGCAACTCCAGGCCCAGGTAAATGACCAGGAAATTGTTGCCCGACATCATGACGAACATACCCAGCAGGGCAAGCATGCTCAAGCTGAACAATTCGCCACCGCGCAACATGCCACGGTCAGCAGCATAGGGTCGGCCATAAACCAGGGTGACCATCACTGCAACCGTAGCAAAGCACTTGAGCCAATTGCCCATCTGGTCGCTCACGACCATGTTGCCGAAGCCATATATGGTGGTCCCGGCACTGGCATAACTGGCCTGCAGCGCGGCGACCAGGGCCAAGGTCGTGAGGGTCAGTAAGTAGGTTCCGGTGCGCTGGGCACTCTTCACACCCAAGTCAACCAGAGCGATGACACAGGCCATGGTAAGCAGGATGATTTCAGGGTAAACCGAAATCCAACTGAGTTTGTCGATCATTTTCTGTTTCTCTGTTCAATTGGGTCAAGTCAGACTGATCAATTCAGCTTGGACAACGCCACGTGCTTGAGTAATTCCGTCACGGACGAATCCATGACATCGGTAAACGGTTTCGGATAGATGCCCATGTACAGGACAGCCACCGCCAGCAAGGTCATGACCAGGAACTCGCGGCTCGAAATATCCAGAAGTTCCTTCACGTGCTTGTTGGCAACTGGCCCAAGGTAAACACGCTTGAACATCCACAAGGTGTAGGCTGCGCCAAAGATCAGCGCACTGGCGGCTGCAAAACCGATCCAGAAGTTGCTCTTGACGGCGCCCAGAATCACCATCCACTCACCGACAAAACCAGCCGTGCCCGGCAAGCCGCAATTGGCCATCGCAAAGAACAGCGCAAAGGCGGTGAACTTCGGCATGGTGTTGACGACCCCACCATAGGCGGCGATTTCACGTGAGTGCACGCGGTCGTACAGGACAC
>CAIYGK010000114.1 GCA_903925725.1 uncultured beta proteobacterium
CAATGTTGCCGGCGATGCTTTGGGCGACTTCGCCGTCGCGGAATTCGTCTATGTATTTCACGCTGCCAGCTTGTTCTGATCGAGTTCGGCGAACAGCGCGAGCGTTTTTTCTGCTTCCTCGGGGTCTAGCCTGGACAGTGCGTAGCCAACATGCAGGATGACGTAGTCGCCGACCTGCACGCCATCGAGCAGCGCCAGCGAGATTTCCTTGCGCACGCCACCCAAGTCTACCACGGCCCGGTCGCTGGCTGCGCCGCTGCCTATCTCTACCACCTTGACCGGAAGTGCAAGACACATCTCATCCATCCTTCGCGTTGATTGCGATCCAGGCCTGGCCGACCGCAATGCTGGCGTCGCCCGGCGACAAGCGCTGAGGCGCCAGCACCGCGATACCGATTTGTTCCAGATTCTTTCGCAGTCCCGACGATAGCAGGGAGTTCAGGAAACAGCCGCCGCCCCAACTCAGGGTTTTCACTCCCCCGGCCTCGGCCGCACGTGCGACCCAGCTGGCTAAAGCATCGACCAGCGTGGCGTGAAACACCGCTGCCGCCTGATCGACATCGGCCGCTGCGTCCAGCGTGGCCAGCAGTGGCAGCAGGTCGAGTTGCCCATCGCTCGTGATGGACCAGCCGCTGTCGATAGCCTTCGGCCAGCCATGCAGTTCAATGTGGCGCGTCGCCGCCTGTTCCAGAAAGATCGCCGCTTGTGCTTCGTAATCCATCTGATCGCACAGCCCCAGCAAACCGGAGACGGCGTCAAAAACGCGACCCATGCTGCTGCTGCGCGGGCAGTTGAGGTTTTGGCGCAGTAGCTGGGCCACGATGCTGGAGCCTGCTTGTGTGAAACGCTTGCCGATGTCGGCATTGCGGCCCAGTTCATGCAGCACCGCCGCCGCCATGCGCCAGGGCTCGCGGGCCGCCTTGTCACCGCCGGGCAGGGGCAGCGTGCGCAGATGGCCGAGTCGCTCGAACTGCGCTCCATCCACGAGCAGCAGTTCGCCGCCCCACGCTGTGCCGTCGGAACCGAGACCAAGGCCATCGAGTGCCAAGCCGAGCACCGGACCGCGCCGTGCGTGCTCGGCGCAGACGGCGGCGATATGGGCGTGATGGTGCTGCACTGCCACGGTGGGCAAGCCATATCGCGCGGCAAAGGCAAGCGCGGCCTGGGTGCTGTCGTAGTGCGGATGCAGATCGTGGGCGACGAGTTCGGGCTTCACGTCGAGCAGTTGGAGCAAGCGCTCGACCGTCTCGTCCAGAAACTCGCAGGTGGCCGCGTTGTCAAGGTCGCCGATGTGGGGTGAGGCGAAGGCATGGTCACCGCGCGTCACGCAGACACAGTTTTTCAGGTGGGCGCCGAATGCCAGTACCGAAGGCCCAGAGCCTGGCAGTCTGATTGGCAGCGGTGCGTAACCTCGACTGCGACGTATGAATTGCGAGCCCCGCGCAAGTGGACGCAGCACGCTATCGTCGCAGCGCGCCACGATGTCGCGGTCGTGGTCGAGCAGTGCGTCGGCAATACCGGCAAGACGGCTTCGCGCCTCGGTTGTATCGCGCACGATGGGCTCGCCTCCCGGATTCGCGCTGGTCATTACCAGCACCAGTTCCTGCGCTGCGCTCAGCCAGTCGACTCCACTGGGTCGGCCCGCCGCCTCGTGAAACAGCAGGAAGTGAATCGGCGTACTTGGCAGCATGACGCCCAGGTTCTGCAGTCCCGGCGCCACGCCCTCCAGCGCCTGAACGCCTTGCGACGTCGCGGGCAGCAGCACGACCGGCCGTTCGCGGCCCTCCAGCAGTGCGCGCTCGTGCGCAGCGACGCTGGCGTAGGGGGCGAGGCTGGCGACGTTGGCCGTCATCACCGCAAAAGGCTTTGCTTCGCGGTTCTTGCGCAGCCGCAAACGCGCGACCGCAGCGCTGTTGCGCGCGTCACACGCCAGGTGAAAGCCACCGAGCCCCTTGATGGCAACGATGGCGCCGGACCTCAGCAATTCAAGTGTGGCAGCGATGGCATCACCTTCGATGGTGCGGCCGTCAAGGTGGCTGAGCGAGAGCTGTGGTCCGCACTGCGGGCAGCAGGTCGTCTCGGCGTGGAAGCGTCGGTCCGCCGGCGTCAGGTACTCGCGCTCGCACTGCGGGCACAGCGGGAACGGCGCCATGCTCGTCTGCGGCCGGTCATAGGGCAGGGCGCGTGTGACGGTGTAGCGCGGGCCGCAGTGCGTGCAGGTGATGAAAGCGTGGCGCCAACGCCGATGGGTGGGATCAAACAACTCCGCCAGGCAGTCCGGGCACACTGCCACATCGGGTCCGATCGCGGTGCTGGACTGTCCGGTAACACTTGGCAGGATGCTGAACGTGACTAGCGCGGCTGGCACCGCCTCCCTGGTTTGCACGTTGTCAACGCGTGCCAGCACCGGCGCCTCGCTGCGCAGCCGCTCAAGCAGGGCGGCCATCTGTGACGCTGAACCCTGGGCGGCGATTTCCACACCCAGTGCGTCGTTGCGGACCCAGCCGCTGAGTTGAAGTTCTTGTGCCAGACGCCAGACAAAAGGTCGAAATCCAACGCCCTGGACGATGCCGCTGACTCTGATACGGCGCGCAATCAAGCTCAAGACTGGGGCTGTTGCAACTGTGCTTCGAGTTCGGCGATACGCTGCTTCAGGCGTTCGACAGTTTCCTGTCTTGAAGCGCGTGCAATGATCACGCCGGAACGCAGGAAATCCAGCCACTCGTCCATGCCTTCGCCGCTGGTCGCCGACAGCTCAATCACGCGAATCCGCGGATTCACACGGCGCGCGTAAGCGATCGCCGCCGCCACGTCAAAGTTCAGATGCGGCAGCAGGTCGATCTTGTTCAGCAGCATCACACTGGCGGCGCGAAACATGTCCGGGTACTTGATCGGTTTGTCCTCGCCTTCGGTCACCGACAGGATCACCACCTTGTGCGATTCGCCGAGGTCAAAGGCGGCCGGACAGACCAGGTTGCCGACGTTCTCGATCATCAAGAGGCTATCGGCCTGCAGATTCAATTGCTCCATCGCATGGCCGACCATGTGGGCGTCCAGATGACAGCCCTTGCCGGTGTTGATCTGGATGGCAGGTGCGCCTGTGGCGCGGATGCGCTCGGCATCGTGCGTGGTCTGTTGATCGCCCTCGATCACGGCAACCGCCTGGCCCTCCAGCAGTGTGATTGTCTTGCACAGCAGGGTGGTTTTGCCGGAGCCCGGGCTGGAGACCAGATTGAGCGCAAAGATCCCGCGTTCCGTCAGCTGCCGCCGGTTGGCCTGTGCATAGGCGTTGTTTTTGGCGAGGAGATCCTGCTCAATCTGCACCATGCGCTTGTTGTCCATGCCTGGTGCGTGGGAGTGCGCCGCCTGTCCGTGCGGATGTTCGTGCGCCTGCGGGTGTTCACGCCCATGATCATGGCTGTGTTCATGAGCGTGGTGGGCCGTCTTGCCCTCAATCTTCACATCGCCGGCAGCGCAACCGCAAGTTGTGCACATTTTGTTTCTCTCTTTCAAGTCGAGGACAGAGTTGGCTTGGCTATCGCGTAGCTGCGCTCTGTCCCGCAAAGTCTCAGTTGCTTACTCTACTTCAAGTTCCTTCAGACGCATTTCCGTGCCGCCTGTAACCTGCAACTGGTAGCCGCCGCAGTGCGGACATTCACCAAAGATCTCGGTCATTGGCACTGAAAGCGCGCAAGCCATGCACCAGCCGGTTCCCGGCAGCGCAATGATCTCCAATCGCGCGCCCTGCGCCACGCTGTTGCGGGTAACCGCATCGAAGCAAAACTTCATTGCTTCAACCTCGACGCCCGAAAGCTGGCCGATTTCCAGCCAGACCGTGCTGACCCTGGCAAAGTTCTGTTGCCGCGCCGCGTCCTCTATCAGCTGCAGCACGCCCTCTGCCAGCGACATTTCATGCATTTGGCTTACTGGGCGCGACGCAGAAAATCGGCGAACCGTTTGTCGCGTGTTCTGATGTGACTCTCGATGAACGCGAGCGCTTCGTCCGTGACTGCCTTCAGTTCGGACAAATTTCCGGTTTCGTGATCGATCGCTATGACTCTGA
>CAIYGK010000115.1 GCA_903925725.1 uncultured beta proteobacterium
GACCAACCCATTTCGCCACTGCCGCCAATGACGAAGAGTTTGGCCAGAGGTATGGCAAAGAACGTGAAAAACATGACCGCAACTGGCAGCGTCAACCCGACCAGCCAGGCGCGGTCTGTCTTCATCAGCCTACTTCTTTTTGGTAACGGCTGCCAATGGCCTTGGACGCGTCGGCCAGTTTTTGCACATCAATCGCCTTGGCGCGCTGATAGTCAGCATCGCTCAGGAAGCGCTTCATCAAGTCGTCCGACATCGCCTTGGCAAAGACCGGACGCAGATAGGCGTTGGCCCAGTGACGCTGACCATCGTCCGACAGAACAAAGTCAAGGATGCGTTTGCCCTGCTCGGGGTTGGGGCCGTTCTTGACCAAACCCATGACATAGGGAAGCTGCTGCGTGCCTTCTTGCGGAATGACGAACACCGTGGGTGCCTGATCGGTGTACTGGCCACGGTAGGCGTTGAAGTCGTAGTCGAGCAGGATCGGGATTTCGCCCGACAGGACCCGCGCGTAAGCGGTCTGCGTCGGAACAATGGGGTTGTTCGACTGGAGTTGCTTGAAGTATTTGATGCCGGCGTCCAGGTTGTCGTAGCTGCCACCCAAGGCAAGGTTGACGGCAATCACGCCAACCTGGCCGACAGCAGCGCTGCCCGGGTTGAGGTAGCCCACCAGACCCTTGTACTCTGGCTTGAGCAGGTCGGCCCAGCTGCGTGGCACCGGCTTGCCGCCCAGGGCCTGCGTGTTGACAAAAAAGCCAAGCGTTCCTGAGTGAATGCTGAACCAGTAGCCTTCCGCGTCCCTCAGCGAAGCTGGAATCTCGGCAAAGCGTTTGGGCTGGTAGGCTTCAATGACACCGGCAGCTTTGGCTTGCGGTCCCACCTGGCCCCCGAGGTAGACCACATCGGCCACGGGCTTGGCCTTCTCGGCGATGAGCGCTGCCAGCGATTGGCCGGAGTTCTTGTTGTCCGGAGGTACCTGAATATTCAGGCGTTGCCCTACCATGCGCAACATGCCGCCCCAGTCTGCCCATTCCGGTGGGCAGTTGTAGCAAATCGCTCGGGACGACTGGGCCAGTGCCGGGAAAGCAGCGGTCGTTCCAGCAAGAATGGCGGTCGACAAGAGATCGCGTCGGTTCATCATTGAAGTTTCCTTTTGAGGTTAGAGGTGGCGACTTGAGATAAATGGCGCTGGCCGGTACGGCCCTCGCGCAAGGTGAGATGGTTGTAAGTTAACGACGCAATATGTCAAAGAGATGTCAGTTCAATAACAGTCTCATCGGCAATTGGTATGTCACTTTTCTGACATGTTTCACCGGCAAAATTCTGTCCACCCGGGAGCCCCATCGGTTCGCCGTGCCTCGCCATCAACGACACCCCAAAAATTCTCACTGTGGCACTGCTCTGCCTGTTGTTAAGTTGGCGGACTGGCGCTGCAACGCTGGAAGGTCAGAAGTTTGACGATTCGATCCGCCTTTCCAATCGCGAGCTGCGCCTCAATGGCGTGGGTGTGCGAACCATGTTTTTCATCAACGCCTACGTGGCAGGTCTCTATCTGAACGAGAAAGCCAACACCGCAACCGAATTGGCGGTCATGCCCGGCCCCAAGCGCTTGCAGCTGCGTATGCTTCAAAACGCAGGCCCTGACGATTTCAACAACGCTATGGTGGCAGGTATTCAAAAAAATTCCAGTGAGGCCGAGCAGGCCCGACTGGGTGAACGCCTTGCCCAACTGGAACGGACCATCCGGATCATCGGGCGAACCGTCCAAGGCGACAGCATCACCATCGACTATCTTCCCGAGTACGGTACGCAGCTGTCGGTCAATGGAGTCGGGCAGGGTCGGGCCATAGTTGGCGCAGACTTTTTTGACGCTTTACTTGGCGTATTTGTCGGCGACAGGCCGGTCGATACCAGACTCAAGAAGGGATTGCTTGGGCAGTGATTTTCAGGAAACTGTTGCTTCAAATCAAAACCCAGCACATTCATGCGTTGGACCAGCCACCGATGGCCCATACTGTCGGTCCGTCAAGGAAAACGAGATGTCAAGAAACTTGAATAACATTAGGCGACTGTTGTCGAAGCTGCAACTCCGGTATGGAGCCGATGACGCCTTGGTCTTGCAACTGAGGAAGGATCTTCAAGCGCGCGAAGCTCTGGAGGCTGGACACCAGAAATGGTCCGTTCCCTATCGCGATTTCATCAAGGTCGGTATGCACAATCCAGTCAAGCTGAAAGCGGGTCATGCAGCGTCCAGTGCATCAAGGAATTGATGAGAGCCTCCCCCGGAGCTCGGAGTTCGCAGGAAATAGAGCTCAAACTGGCTCTGCCAGGCGCCGATCCTTCCACACTGGCCAGACGACTGGCCCAAGTTCCGGTGCTGGCGAGGCGCAAGAGCACACGCTTGCACTTGAACAACATCTATTTCGACACACCCGATCTGGCTTTGCGCAAGCAACGGGTTGCGCTCAGGTTGCGGCGACTGGGTGACGTAGAACATCCGAAGTGGCTGCAGACGCTCAAGACGGCTGGCCAATCGAATTCAGCGCTGAGCCAGCGTGGTGAGTGGGAAAGGCCAGTGCGCAGTGCAAGGCTGTCGTTGACAGCCTTGCAAAGTACACCATGGGCTAGTCTTGATGCGAACGGAAGCCTGTTTCGGGCACTGGCACCGGTCTTTGAGACAAACTTCGAGCGCACCGTCTGGCTACTTCGCCCAAGCGCCGGCAGCGTGGTCGAAGTTGCGCTCGATATCGGACAGATCGTCAGCGGCCAGCGCAGCACCCCGATTTGCGAACTCGAACTCGAACTCAAGGCCGGACCTGCAACGGCGCTGTTTAATGTGGCACACCAGATCGCCAGCAGCATGGCCGTGCTTCCGGCCTGCGCCAGCAAAGCCGAACGCGGCTATGCGTTGGCACAGGCTGAGATCGACACGGCATTGCGCGCGCGACCGCAGCGCCTGTCGGCCAAACTGTCACACGCCCAGATGGCGCAGCACGTGATGCTGGAGATGTTTTCCCAATTCACCGGCAACTTGAACGCCTTGCTAACATCAGACGAACCAGAGGTCGTGCATCAAGCCCGAGTGGGCTGGCGGCGGTTCAAAAGCGCCAGACGCCTGTTTGCACCTCTGCCAGCGCTGCAAGGCTCGCCGCCCTGGCAGGCCTTACAGGCACTGCTGGCCTGCCTGGGTCGACTCCGTGATCTGGACGTGGCCCGCATTGATACCCTGCCGGCCCTTGCCGATGCTTACGTTGCAACCGACCCACGCCGCGCCGAGATCTGGCAGGCCATGACGCAGGCCATGCTGCACAGCGCAAACTTGCAGCGCAAGACCGTGCGCTACGCGATGCAGGATCCAGCCGTGGGTGCTTGCCTGCTGGTTACGACGCAATGGCTGGAGGGCTTGGACACTTCAGGCGCAGTGGATGGGGCACTGCCTGAGGTGAAAGGTTCCCTGCGCCGCTGGACTCAGAGTCGAATCAAGCGCTTGCATGCGCAGTTGAAGCTGGCAGGCCAGGACACCACCGAGCCCGAGCAGCAACACCGCGGGCGCATTCTTGCCAAGAGACTGCGTTACAACCTGGAAGCTCTTGAAAGCCTGCTGCCCGAAAGGCAGACGCAACGTTGGCACTCTCAAGCCAGCAGCTTACAGGCCGGTCTTGGGGCGAAGCGGGATGCCATCCGGGCGGCGAGCCTCGTCGCCGAACTGGAGCTTGATCGTGGGCTGGCGGAGTTCCTTCGGGGTCTGGCCAAGGGACGGGAGCAGTAGCGCCAACAAAGCAACAATTTTGTCTGTTAGCCACCACAGCCAAATCATCATTTTGTCTTCCAACTGTCATAATTACACGCTAGATTAGCGGCTGTTGGTGCCGGTGCGAAATGACGCAATGCTGCCAACGCCAACTCCAATTCCGAGCCATGCCAGCCTAAGGGAAAAACAGTGCGAATTTGTATCGCTCAAGCAGCGCTTGCCGGAGGGCTGTGCATTCAATGAGTTCCCTTGCCCTGGACTATCGCTACCAGCCCCGGGACCCGGCGCGACGCTTGCAAGGCATCGTCCTGGTGGTAGCTCTGCACGCTTTTCTGGGCTATGCGCTCGTGTCCGGAATGGCGCGCAAGGGGCTCAACTTCATCAAGAAGCCTCTGGAAGCCGTGGTGATTCAGGAGGTCATCATCCCTCCGCCGCCACCTCCACCGCCCAAAGAAATCCAGCCGCGTGATCTGACGGTGCCCCGGGATAACGCGCCTCCGCCACAGATCCAGCAGGAAGTGCAGCCGCCGCCAGTCGTCAAGGCGGTGGAACTGCCGCTGCGGGATCCAACGCAGCCGATTTCTGCCAACACCGTGGTGATCGCCGCACCGTCGCCGGTGGACAACACGAAAGCCATCGCTGCATCCATGGAAAGCGAGTATGCGGCAAAGCTCAGAGCCATGCTCAACAGCACCAAGCGATACCCGACCGGGCGCGCCGCGAGTCAGCAGCGCCCACAAGGCAAGGTCAAGGTCTGGTTCACATTGAACCGAGCCGGCACGCTGCTCGATGCAGGCATTCTTGAATCGTCCAATTCAAATCTGCTTGACGATGCGGCCATAGCCACGGTGCGCCGCGGTGTTTACCCGGCCTTTCCGCATGAAACCTGGGTCGGCCAGGAACAGCACAAATTCAGCGCCGAAATCGAATTCACGCCGCCGAGTTCCTGATACCATTTTCCCGTTCCGCCCCGCCCTGCCCTTCAACTTCACATAGAAAGCTTTGATCCAATGAAGACGTTCAAACCCACCCCCATTGCGCTGCTCGTCGGCGCCCTGTGCAGCGCCCCTGCCCTGTGGGCCCAACAGGCGCCAACAGACATCGGCCGAATCTCGGTTGAAGGACAAGGGACCGGCACCGGTCTGCTGGTTCAGGAGGACACGCCCAAGGCGCGCAGCTCGGTGACCCGCGCGCATCTGGAAACGCTTAGCCCGTCGAGCAATCCGTACCAGGCCATCGAAATGCTGCCAGGGGTGAACACGTTCAGCTATGACGGCACCGGCCTCTTTGGCGGCGGCTTGCGCGTCCGCGGCGCCAACAGCGATCAAATGGGTTTCACGATCAATGGCGCGCCAGTCAACGACTCCGGCAACTTTGCTGTTTATCCTCAAGAATATACCGACGTCGATAACCTGTGTGAAGTGTTCCTGACACAGGGCTCGACGGATACCGAAGCGCCGCACGTGGGCGCGTCCGGTGGCAATGTCGGCATGGTGACATGCTCGCCTGAGGACAAGTTCCGGATTCGACTGGCGCAGTCGCTGGGCATGCTCAATTTCTCAAAGACTTTTGTTCGTCTTGATACAGGCAAGTTTGCCGATGGCAAGGCCAAGGCCTTTATTTCCTATTCCAAGTCCAAGGTCGACAAGTTCAAAGGGCAGGGCGGGGCAGACAAGGATCACATTGATTTTGGCGCTGAATTCAAACCCAGCGATAGCGTCCTGTTCTCGACCAGCCTGCTCTACAACAAGGCGCTCAACAACAACTACCTCACGCTGTCCAAAGCCAACATTGCCGCCTCAGGCAACCAACTGGACTACAGCACCGTTGTGCCCGTGCACGTCACGCCCGTGGCCGGCACCGCCCAGTCCGACGTGCTGCCCGGCGCACCCGACACCTACTACGGTTTCAATTTGAATCCATTCAAGAATTACCTCTGGACCGGCAAGGCCGAGTTCAAGGTCAACAAGGACGTTTCCTTCTCGGCCGAACCCTATTTCTGGTACGGCTTTGGCACCGGCGGGCAGGAGGAGCAATTGCTGTCCGAATCCAAAGCAACAACCATTCGCGGCGGTGGCCTGGCTGATATCAATGGCGACGGCGACACGCTGGACAAGGTGCTGGTCTATCGCGGCTCGCTGACACAGACTTACCGCCCGGGTGTCACCTTCAAGACCAATATCCGCCTGGAGAATAACAACATCCTGGCCGGTTACTGGGTGGAGCGTGCACGCCACATACAGACTCAACCGGCGGTCCGGGTTGACAGTCTTGGCAATGCAACAGATGTCTGGCTGCAGAACGAGAGCCTGTACCTGCTTCGTCAGGACGGCACGGCCTACCAGGGTCGCAATCAGATCACGATCAGCTCAGCCTCTTCCCTGTTTGTGCAGGACAGCATCAACCTGATGCAGGACAAGCTCAACCTGCAACTGGGCTTGCGCAACTCCGAGATCAAGCGCGATTTCACCAACTTTGCCAATGAAGGTTCCGGCCAGGGCGCAGACTACAACCTGACCAAAACCTACAGCAAGGTTCTGCCCAGTGTCGGCGTGCGCTACACGCTGGACGCAGAGCGCCAGGTGTTTGCCAACATTGCCGGCAACATGAAGGCTCCGGGCAACTTCAGCTATCAGTCCTTGCTGGTTGGTGGCACAGTTGTCAACGGTCTGCTGACCGGTGCCACGCTGCGTGACCCTGCAGTGCAGATGGAAACATCGACCAACCTTGACATGGGCTACCGCTATGCCGGCAAGGACTGGACCTTCTCCGGTTCGGTCTACTACATCAGTTTCGCCAATCGCATTGCCCGCGCTTATGACCCGGTCTCTTCGCTTTCGACC
The DNA here is from genome assembly GCA_903925725.1 of uncultured beta proteobacterium. Taxonomy (GTDB): domain Bacteria; phylum Pseudomonadota; class Gammaproteobacteria; order Burkholderiales; family Burkholderiaceae_C; genus Rhodoferax. Next base: position 6,592 of record CAIYGK010000115.1, read on the forward strand.
GACTACAACGTTGGCGACGTGATCACCCGTGGCTTCGAACTGGAGTCTGGCTACAAGCTGAACAGCAACTGGTCGCTCTATGGCTCACTGTCCTACACCGACAGCAAGATGCAAAGCGATTTGAGAACCAGCGCTACGGCCTATGAAGCAACCACTGGCAAGCAGATGCCCGATACGCCACAGTGGCTGGGCGGTCTGCGCCTGGGCTATAACAGCGGCAGCTGGTACGGCAATGCTGACCTCAAGTACACCGGAACCGCCTACTCCACGCTGGTGAACGACGAGTCGATTGATGCAGTCACGCTGGTCAATGTCAGCCTGGGGTATCGTTTTGCTGATACGACCCTGCTGAAGAAGCCATCGATTCAGTTGAATGTAAACAACTTGTTCGACCAAAGCTACCTGCGCATCAATTCCGGCAGCGGCAGCAACTTCACCACGCGTGCCCTTGGCACCGGTGGCAGCACGCCGTTCTACTATGTTGGAAGCCCGCGCTTTGTCTCGGTCACGCTGCGTACCGACTTCTAAGCGTTTGACCAGTGTCTGCCTGTGGGCAGCACTGGTCAGTGTCTTCAGTCTGGCCAGTGCTGCCGAACCGGCAGCACTGGAACCCATAACGCTCTCGCTGATTGCGCTGAACGACTTTCACGGCAACATCCTGCCGCCAGCCGGAACGGTGCTGGTGCCGGACCGGAGCAACGATGCAGGTGCCCGCGTATCAACCGGTGGTGCGGCCTACCTTTCCACCCTGGTACATAGTCTCAAGCAGCTCAATCCACAGCGGACTCTGGTCGTTGCTGCGGGTGACATGGTGGGTGCGTCGCAGCTGACCTCGGGCCTGTTTCACGATGAACCGACGATAGA
>CAIYGK010000116.1 GCA_903925725.1 uncultured beta proteobacterium
AAGCTGGAATGAGTCGGAGCTACGTGAGTGGCATTGAACGCGAAGAGCGCAATGTGTCCATCGACAACATGGGGCGCCTTGCCGACGCATTGGGCGTGGTACTCAAGGATCTGGTTGATCCGGCATTTTTTAGCAGCGTTGACAAACGTTAAAATCAGTCAACCAAACCAGCCCTAGCAGATCGAAAGGGAGGCATTTTTAGGGGTATCTGGCCAAGCCAGAAATGCCAAATCCACTAGGCATGCGGGTCCCAAGGCACTTTTCGATTCTGGTCTCGGCACCAAGCGATCCCAGTACACTAATCCCATGTCAAGCTATAACCACCCCCTAGAGATTCATGTCCATGGTCAGGTGACCTTGCGCCCCGACGTCGTGTTTGGCCAGGTACAGGACGCACTCAAACCGCTCTGGAAGTACGCCGGAGCCCGTTCCCTGGCCGAGGCTGCAGAGAGTTCCTACGAAGACGAGCCTGGCATCAAGTTCGACCCTCAGGGACACCTGCTGCAAATGTGCTGGACCGTGGAGGGGGACGATGATTTTCGCCAGACGCTGGATGAAATGTGCATGAACCTCAATGAATTGGCACAAACGGGCTCGGCCATTGAGGTTACTTTTTATGACACCGAATTTGAGGACGATGACGAGGAGAACGAGTCCGACATCGAGTCGCGCGATGATTTCGTCATGCTCTTTGTCGGCCCCGATCCAGCGTCGATCATGCAGGTGCAACGTGATCTGCTGGTGCAGGACGTGGTGAATCTGATGGAGCGCCATTTTGATGGCGCCGAACTGGGTGGCGTGGTGACCGAAATCGACAAACTGTTCGGCCAGCGCTTTGACGAACTCGTCAACTCACTGCAACTTGGCAAACCGCCGCGTGGCTCCAGCGGAGGTCATGGTGGCGCCGGTCACGGTGGCGGGCGCAAGCCGCGTCATCTGCACTGACGCGGCCGCAGGCCCGACTCAGGCTGGCTTGGCCTTGACCATGTACTTGCCAAGTTCGGCCTTGGCAATCGAATTGCGGTGCACCTCGTCCGGCCCATCGGCAAAGCGTAGCGTGCGGGCATTGGCGTAGCTGTAGGCCAGCGGAAAGTCGTCGCACATGCCGCCTCCGCCGTGCGCCTGCATGGCCCAGTCAATGACCTGGCAGGCCATGCTGGGAGCCACCACCTTGATCATGGCGATTTCATTCTTGGCAAACTTGTTGCCGGCAATGTCCATCATCCACGCTGCTTTGAGCGTGAGCAAACGCGCCATGTCGATCTTGCAGCGCGCCTCGGCGATGCGCTCCTGCGTGACAGTTTGTGCGGCAATCGGTTTGCCAAAGGCGACTCGCAGTGACGAGCGCTTGCACATCAACTCGAGCGCTCTTTCGGCCAGACCGATCAGGCGCATGCAGTGGTGGATGCGTCCCGGGCCAAGGCGTCCCTGGGCGATCTCGAAGCCTCGGCCTTCGCCCAGCAGGATGTTGCTGGCTGGCACCCGGACGTTTTCAAACAGGACTTCCATGTGGCCATGCGGCGCGTCGTCGTAGCCCATCACATTGAGCGCACGCACCACGGACAGGCCAGGGGTACCAGCCGGTACGATGATCATGCTTTGCTGCGAGTGGCGCGGCGCGTCGGGGTTGGTCTTGCCCATGGTGATGAAGACAGAGCAGCGCGGGTCGCCGGCACCCGAGGTCCACCACTTGCGACCATTGATCACGTAATCGTCGCCCTGACGCTCAATGCGGGTCTGGATGTTGGTGGCGTCACTGGACGCGACCTCCGGTTCGGTCATGGCAAATGCTGAGCGGATCTTGCCTTCCAGCAGTGGCTTGAGCCAGCGCGCCTTGTTGGCTTCAGAGCCATAGCGGGCAATTGTCTCCATGTTGCCAGTGTCGGGTGCCGAGCAGTTAAAGACTTCGCTCGACCACATCACATGGCCCATGATTTCCGCCAGCGGGGCGTATTCCTGGTTCGTCAGACCCGCGCCGTCGTAGCCGGAGGCAGCGGCGCTGTCGACCGGAAGGAACAGGTTCCACAAGCCCGCTGCCTGCGCTTTGGGCTTGAGATTTTCGATCAGCTGCAGCGGTGTCCAGCGTTTGCCGGCTGCAGTGTTGGCAGCGATCTCTGCGTGGTACGCGCCTTCGGCGGGGTAGATGTACTCCTCCATGAAAGCTTGCAGCCTGACTTGCAGGTCTTTGGTCTTGGGTGAATAGTCGAAATCCATGGTATCTCCGGTGGTGCCTGTTGAAAGGGGATTAGCTTTGCTGTGCGAATTTCCATGCCATTTGTGCGAGTGGTTTTACGCCAGCGGCAGAGGTGACAGCCTGCGCACTGGCGGCAGTTCCGGCTTCAACGCGCTTTGCAATGCCTTGCAAAATGGCGGCGATGCGAAACAGGTTGTAGGCCATGTAAAAATTCCAGTCGGCCTTGAGCGCCTGTGGTGTGGTGAGACCGGTGCGTTCGCAATACAGGCGGATGTACTCCGCTTCAGTTGGGATACCCAGGCTGGCAACATCGAGTCCACCAATACCTCGAAACGAGCCCGGCGGAATATGCCATGCCATGCAGTGGTAGCTGAAATCGGCCAGCGGGTGACCGAGTGTGGAGAGTTCCCAGTCCAGGACTGCCACAATGCGCGGCTCGGTCGGGTGAAACATCAGGTTGTCCAGGCGGTAGTCGCCGTGCACGATGCTGACCAGCTCGGTAGCGCGGGCCATTTCCGGGATGTGGTGTGGCAGCCATTGCACCAACTGGTCCATCTCGCGTGTAGGTTGCGACATCGGCCCGGCACCGTCGGCCGAGGCGGCGTACTGCTTGCTCCAGCGGGCGATCTGGCGTTCGAAATAGTTGCCCGGTTTGCCGTAGCCGGCGAGTCCACGCTCGGCGAACTTGACACAGTGCAGCGCCGCAATGACCCGGTTCATTTCCTTGTAGATGGCACCGCGTTCCTGTGTGCTCATCCCTGGCAGACTCTGGTCCCAAAGAATGCGCCCGGGCATGAACTCCATGATGTAGAAGGCGCGTCCGATCACAGCCTCGTCCTCGCACAGACAGTACATGCGTGGCACTGGCACGTCGGTGCCATACAGACCACTCATGACAGCGAATTCGCGCTCGATTGCATGCGCCGATGGCAGCAATTTGGCGACCGGGCCGGGCTTGGCTCGCATCACGTAATGTTGCGTTGGCGTGCTGAGCTTGTAAGTTGGATTGGACTGGCCGCCCTTGAAGGACTCGACGCTCAAGGGACCACAGAAGCCTTGCAGATGCTGTTCCAGCCAGGCTGAAAGCGCAGCAACGTCAAAGGCCTGGGTCTGGGATACCGGGCGCGTGCCGACGAAATGTTCAAAATCGCTCATGGTGTAGTCATCATCCGGTAAGTTCAGGTGTCGGCTTCAATGATGCGCATCAGGGCTTCGCGGTTGCGAATGACCAGACCGCCGGGCTCGATGCGGATCTCCTCTTCGCGCTCCATCGATTTGAGCTCCTGATTGACGCGCTGCCTCGAGGCGCCCAGCAACTGGGCCAATTCCTCTTGTGCCAACTGCAGACCAATGCGCACCTCGGTGCCGTTGCTCAGCGACGGGATGCCATAGCTGCGCACCAGATGCAACAACTGCTTGGCGAGCCGTGCCCGCAGCGGCAAGGTGTTGAGGTCTTCCACCAACCCGTACAACTGGCGTATGCGCCGGGCATGCAGCCGCAGCAAGGCCTCGTACAACTCTGCGTGCAGTGCCAGTATCTTTTTGAAGTCCGCTCTGGCCACGCACAAAATGGTGCTGTCGCCATGCGCATAGGCATCGTGCGTGCGACGGTCGCCGTCGAAGATCGCCACATCGCCGAACCAGATGCCCGGCTCGACATAGGTCAGCGTGATTTGTTTGCCCGAAATCGAGGTCGAACTGACACGCACCGCACCGCGCGCACAGGCAATCCATTCTTGCGGCTGTTCCCCGCGAGCCGTAATGAGCTCGCCGTCTTTGTAGCGTTTGACGTAGGCGCATCGCAGAATATCGTGCCGTAGTGAGGGTGAAAGAGCCGAAAACCAGCGACCAGCATTGATTGCTTCGCGTTCTTCGATGGTAAGAATAGGGTCGTCCATGGGCTGTCTTGTGGGTGACTGAAAACCGCACCATTGTCGCGCTGGTGACGAAAGCTCGCAGACTGGCTTGTCGCCTGCGTGTCTGCGGGTAACTGGCAGCGACAGTTACGATGAAAGACGAGAACCATTAAACTTGAGACAATCAAGCCGAAAGTCCCGAAGATCATGACCGATTCGCAAGGACGACGATTCCGACGGCACTCGGCATTCAACATACTCTGTAGGGGACAATGGGATGAAACTCAAGGAAGTTGGCACAGACAACAATGTACTTCTGATCGAGCTTAACGAAGAAAATCTGGATGCGAGCAATGCGCGCGAGTTCAGGGATGCCATACAGCTGATGATGAGCGAGTGTCAACGGGTCGTGCTGGACATGTCGGGGGTCAAGTTTGTTGATAGCTCGGGGTTGGGCGCGTTGATTTCCTGTCTGCGTATGCTCAACAGTAGAGAGGGCGATTTCAAGCTCTGTGCCATGTCCAAGTCAGTGCGAGCCCTTTTTGAACTGATGCGCATCGACCGGGTTTTCAATATCCACAATACGCGCGAAGAGGCCGTCAGGTCCTTTGCCTGATCCAAAATTTTGGCCTCTTTGGATCAAGGTCCGGCAAACATGACGCGGCTTTCGGTGAGGACTTGGGGACGAACATGGGTGTTGGCTCTGCTGGCTTGGTTTGCCGTGTCATGTGTCCCGATGGCGGCGGCGGGACCGGTCTCGGACCGTGTCAAGGCAGCCAAGACGCTGCGCGTCTGCATCTGGCCGGAATACTATGGCATTACCTTTCGCAATCCCCGCAATCAGCAGCTCGAGGGCATCGACATAGATCTTTCCACAGAATTTGCCAAGGATGTTGGGGCACGAATCGAGTATGTAGAGACTTCCTTTGTCAGGCTGGTTAGCGATCTGGGCGCGGATCGGTGTGATGTCGCCATGTTTGCGGTTGGTATCACAGTGCAGCGTGAACAATCATTGAAGTTTTCTCAACCCTACCTGCAAAGTGACATTTACGGCATGACAACCCGTGGTAGCCGGAGCGTCCAGAGTTGGGAGGATATCGACAAACCCGGGATCCAGGTAGCAGTTCAGGCGGGAACCTTCATGGAACCCGTCATGGCGGCCGCCCTCAAGTACGCCAAGCTGGTCGTGATTCGTCCTCCGCTGACACGTGAACAGGAACTGGAGTCGGGTCGCGTCGATGTCTTCATGACAGATTACCCCTACAGTCGCCGTTTGATGGCCAGTGCCGACTGGATCCGCCTGGTGTCGCCGCCCAAGCCGTTCAACATCATTCCGTACGCCTACGCTGTCAAACCTGGTGACGCGGAGTGGCTGGCACAGATTGATCAGTTCGTAGTACGCATCAAGACGGATGGTCGCCTTGAAAGAGCGGCCAGGAAGTACGGCTTGAGCGAGATTGTTGTTGCACGATAGGGTCATCGTGTCAGATCACGCCAAGCCAGCGGCATCGCCCCTCAAGGTCTGGTTGAACGGTGCGCACCTGATCGGCATTGCCTGTTTGCTGGCCGTCCTGGTGATGGCGCTGGGTCTGGCCTTCATTGATCTGGAGAGAAGCGACAAGCGCTCTGAAAATCTTCTGCAATTGCAACAGCTGGCCAAGCTGATGGCTCGCCAGTCTGCCAGTGACATCAGTGCCGTGGAGTCAATGCTGCTGGTGCTGGCTTCGGCTGATCGTGATTTACGCGATCCGCGCGAGCCGGGTCAGATCGAGCCGCTGATTGCCAGCGTGGTGCGCGGTTACCCCCAATTGAGGAGCGTCTCGGTACTCAACGAAGAGGGGCGGGTGCTGGCAAGCAGCTCGCCTGGAAATGTCGGTGTCCAAGTCCAGCTGGCAATGTTTGGTGCGGCAACGCTTGACGCCTCCAAGGTGACGATTGGCCAGATGCTTGAGGGTCGGGATCTCGCTGACACTGCACGCAGAGCTACCGGTGCGTCCAGATTGACAGTGTTGCCGATGCTCGTCCGACTGAGCAACCCGACGGGTCAAGGGCAGACGCTGGTGGCGCTGATCAACGCGGACTATTTCGGCTCGGTGTACGAGGCTTCAGCCAACGATCCGACCGTGCGGGTCGCGCTGGTCGGCTACAACGGCGAGCTTCTCGTCGCGACCCGCAACGTGGTCAGCGCCATTGGCAGTTCATTGCGTCAACTTCGGCTGTTTACTGAATTCCTGCCGAGCCGGGAGTGGGGTAGCTACGTTGGCGCTGGTATGGATGATCCAAACGTCTTAACGGCATTTTCCATGCTGCCGCAGTGGCCGATGGCTTTGATTGTCGAGTCATCACTCAGTGACGTCATGCGTGAGTTGATGCGGGTTGAGAGATGGACGATGAGCGTGGCTTTGGCGGCCTTGCTGGTGATATCAGCATTGACACTGCTTACCACACGAAGTTTGAAGCGCCATCAGTCGATCAATGAGGAACTGCATCAGACCGTGTATGCCAGTGAAGCTCGTCAGCGCGCAATGTTCGAGTCGTCCATCGACGGCATACTGACGGTGGACTCTGGCGGCTGCATTGTCGCCGTCAATCCAGCTGCGCAGAGTATGTTCGGGCGAGCCAGTGCCGAGGTCACAGGCAAGCTACTTCATGAATTTATGGTGCCATCGCACATGCGGCAGTCGCACCAGGAAGGTCTGGAGCGTTACCTCAAGACCAGTGATGGTCCGGTTCTGGCGCGTCTAAACCGGCGCATCGAAACCGTCGGTATGCGTGCCGATGAAAGTGTTTTCCCGATCGAGCTGACGATTGTTCCGTTGCAGGTTCATGGGCAGGTGTTCTTTACTGTTTCAGTGCGTGACATCAGCGAGAAGAAAGATAACGAAAGAGAAAAGGCAGATCTATTACTAAAGTACAAGGAACTTGCCACCGACCTGGAGCGACAGAAAATGGCGATCGCGCGGGCCAGTCAGCGCGAACTCGAGATCGGTACCCGAATCCAGCAATCGCTGTTGACGGCAAGTCCCTTGCGACAGTTGAGTGACTTGTGGATGAGTAGCTTCAACCAGGCTTCCAGGGGCATCGATGGTGATTTTGTTGAAGTGATTCAAGTTGGTGAAGATTGTGTGGACATCATTGCCGGCGATGTCATGGGCAAGGGAGTGCCTGCAGCCTTGATGGGCGCTGCAACAAAACTTCAGTTCAGCCGGGCGCTGGCAGAGCTGCTGGCCGCCCAGGAGTCAGGTCAGGAAGCGCCACAGCCGATCTCCATCGTATCCCTGGTGCACCAGGCCATGACACCGCACCTCCAGGCACTGGAAGCCTTCGTCACACTGTCTTATCTCCGGATTGATCGGGCGCGCAATGTGATCACGTGGGTTGGTTGCGGTCACGAGGAATCGATTTTGATTCATACTGATGGCCACATCATGTTGTTGCCAAACCAGCATCCGCCATTGGGCGTGCTGGGTCGGGTTGACCTTATTCAGGATCAGGTGCCACTGGTCGCTGGCGACGCCTTGTTCTTGTGCTCTGACGGGTTGGCGGACGCTGTCGTGCCCAGCGGCGAGAGGATTGGACGTGAGTTAATCAACCAAACAGTACGTAAATTGGTAAGAGAGCACGCGACACCCGGGGCGGTACTGCATTGCCTGCGTCGCGAACTCTTGCCAAGCGACGTCATTATCAATGATGATGTCTCGCTGGTCCTGGTGATGCAGTCACCAGAGAAAGACGCCAGGTCGCGTTGCGAACTGCTTGTTGACATCAAATCCTTGCGCGCGTACCGTGATTTTGTGAGACAACAGGCCATACGCGCCGGGATGGTAGAGGCGGAGGCAGCGATCTTCGAAGTCGCCAGTGTCGAGGTTTTCACGAACATCATTCGCCACGCCCGAGGATTGCTGGCGGGAGCGCCGGTCGAACTCGTGGCATATTCCTTAAGCCAGAATTTTGTTCTGGAGGTGATCCATCTAGGAGACGCATTTGCACCGCCAGAAGAACTTGTCGAAACCAACTTCGACGTTTTTCCGGAAGGTGGCTTTGGCTTGATGATTATTCGCAATGCCTGCGACCGCGTCGAGTACCTGCACCATCAAGGCGTGAACACAGTGCGCATGAGTCGCTATATCGAAACCTGACTTCCTAGTCCTCACGCTTCTTCGTGCAACAGGCTCAGGCCGATGGCACCGCGCCGGCGCAGCCAGGGGCTTGGGCGGTAGCGTGGGTCGCCATAGACGGTCTGCATATTGAACAGGACCTCAAGCACATTCGTCGGGCCGTACAGATTACCCATTGCCAGCGGACCCATCGGGTAGCCCAGACCGAGGGTGACGGCAGTTTCAAGATCGGCGGGCGAGCAGACATTTTGCTGGCACATGTCGCTGGCGATGTTGACGATGGTCGCCACCACCCGTTGACTGACAAAGCCGCCGCTGTCCCGGATCACGCTGACAGCCTTGCCGTCGCGTGCCATCAGGGCGTGGGCGGCACGGCGTATGTCAGCGCGGGTGGCGGGGTTGGTTGCCAGCACACGGCGTTTGGTGGTGGCATCGTCCACCAGCATGTCGATGCCGACGGTGCGCGCCGGATCGAGCCGCTCCACCACGGCCACGGTAGTGATGTCAAAGCCCAGCGGAGCGACCAGTGTCAGCGCCTGTGCTGAAGGCGCAGCACCCGTCTCAATCCGGGCACCCAGGTTCTTCAGCAGGAGAAGCAACTCGGCGCGGCGTGCGGCGCGCGGCGATAGCCATACGGGCGGCATTTCGTCGACCTGCGGCACGGTTGGCTCCGGACTGATCTGCGCGGCACCCCCCACGTATTTGTAAAAGCCCTCGCCCACCTTCTTTCCAACAACACCACCAGCCAGCCGCTGGGCCGTGATGATGCTGGGTCGATAGCGCGGCTCTTCAAAATACTGGTGGTAAATCGATTCCATGACTGGATGCGATACATCGAGCGCGGTCAGGTCCATCAATTCAAAAGGACCCAGCTTGAAACCGATCTGGTCTTTCAGTATGCGATCGATGGTCGCGAAATCGGCCACACCTTCACTGACGATGCGCAGCGCTTCGGTGCCGTAGCCACGACCGGCATGGTTGACGATGAAGCCCGGACTGTCATTGGCCTGCACCGGTGTGTGCCCCATCTGCCTTGCATAGGCAGCCAGGTCGGTACAGACGCTGGTGCTGGTCTTGAGTCCGGCGATGACCTCCACCACCTTCATCAGCGGCACCGGGTTGAAGAAGTGGTAGCCGGCAACCTGCTGTGGTCGTTTCAGGTGGGCGGCAATCGCGGTGACTGACAGGGAAGAGGTGTTGGTGGCCAACACCGTGCTGGGTGC
>CAIYGK010000117.1 GCA_903925725.1 uncultured beta proteobacterium
CGCCACGCGCTTGCATCGGGCGCAGTCGCCTCGCCTGATGCTTGAGCTGAAACCGGTGTCTTGGCCACGTTCGGCGCCACGTGGCCCGCAGCCGCTGTCGAACGGGCAATCCGGTCGGACAATTCGATGGTTGGAAAGACGCCGCGTTCGATCAGGAACGTATTGGCGTTGGCGTACGCCTGCTTGACGCCCTCGGCCAGCAATTTCTGGGCAACATCATTGATCAGGGCCCAGGATTCACGCGACAAACCAAGCTTGAACCATTGCTCGACCACTGTCAAAAAAAGTACTTCAGGCCGCAAAATATCATCGCCGTCGAGTTCCTGCGTACCCAGCACATGCTTGATGCGAAACAGCAAGTCGGTGTACTCGGACCCAGCCAGCTCCAGCGCGCCAATGGCCAGTCGCGAAGCAAGAATCTTGTTTTCAGCTACATCCGTTGCCACCAGTTCAAAAGCGCCATCAAGCACTTTTTTTGTCTTGGGGACCACCGCCTGCTGCGCAGCAGTCCAGGCCTTGAGCGTGCCCTCGACCCATGCCGTCTTGTCCTTCTGGTAGGCGGTCCAGGCATCACGCCGGTTCTGCATTTCCCGCGACGGCGCGGCTTCGTTCATCAACTCGGTGAAACGTTGCAACACGACGGCACCGAGCTGCTCCATGACGCGTGCGGCGTCCCGCACAAAACGCCGTCGCGTCTCCTGCGGCAGTTGCTCGCGCTGTGTCACGGTTGCTTGCGTTGCCATGCCCTCCATCTCCGTCAAACGGTAGCGCCAGCGTTAGGATCGTTCGGATCGCCCTCTTTCCTGGTGCCGCCCTTGATCAGGTCTTCGCGCTGGATGCCCAGCCACATGGCGATCGCTGCAGCAACAAAGACCGATGAATAAATACCAAAACAAATGCCGATTGTCAGAGCCAGGGCAAAGTAGAACAAAGTGGCGCCACCAAAAAGCAGCATCGACAATACCATCAGCTGCGTGCAGCCGTGCGTGATAATGGTCCGACTGATGGTCGAGGTGATTGAACTGTCAATGATCTGGACGGTGTTCATCTTGCGATAGCGCCGGAAATTCTCGCGAATCCGGTCAAAGATGACGACCGACTCGTTGACCGAGTAACCCAGTACCGCCAGCACGGCAGCCAGCACCGGCAGCGAAAACTCCCATTGGAAAAATGCAAAAAAGCCAAGGATGATGATGACGTCGTGCAAATTGGCAATGATGGCAGCGACGGCAAACTTCCATTCAAAACGAATGGCAAGGTAGAGCATGATGCCGATCACGACCGAGGCCAGCGCCTTCAGGCCATCGGTCGCCAGTTCGTCACCGACCTGCGGTCCGACAAACTCGGTACGGCGCATGACTGCAGAGCTGTTGGCCGCCTTCAGTGCCGTCATCACCTGTTCGCTTTGCTGCGCCGAGCTGACTCCCTTTTGCACCGGTAGACGGATCAGCACATCGCGCGCGGTGCCGAAATTCTGTACCTGCACGTCCTTCAGGCCCAGCGTCGCCACGGCGCTGCGCACACCATTGAGATCAGCCGGCTGGGAGTAAGTGACCTCCATCAATGTGCCGCCGGTAAATTCCACCGATAAATGCAGACCGCGGCTGAACAGGAAAAACACGGCCGCCAGGAATGTCACCAGCGACACCAGATTGAAGACCAGCGCATGCCGCATGAACGGAATGTCGCGCTTGATTTTGAAAAATTCCATGCAGTTTTCTACCTACTGTGGCGCGAGCTGATTGCCGGAATCTGGACGCCAGACCGTACCAATGGACAGACTCTTGAGTTTGTTTTTTCGACCGTACCAGAGATTGACCAGACCTCGTGAGAAAAACACGCCGGAGAACATGCTTGTCAGAATGCCCAGACAGTGCACCACGGCAAAGCCGCGCACCGGGCCAGAGCCGAAGGCCAGCAGTGCCAGCCCGGCTATCAGCGTGGTGACGTTCGAATCCAGAATCGTGGCCCAGGCTCGGTCATAGCCGGCATGGATCGCGGCTTGCGCCGAAGCACCGTTGCGCAGTTCTTCACGCACCCGCTCATTGATCAGCACGTTCGAGTCGATCGCCATGCCCAGCACGAGGGCCATCGCCGCCATGCCGGGCAGCGTCAGGGTTGCCTGCAGCATCGACAACACGGCCACCAGCAACAGCAGATTGACGGCGAGCGAAATACTCGAGAACATGCCAAACAGCACGTAGTAAATGCACATGAAAACTGCCACGGCAGTGAAGCCGTAGGTCACGCTGTTAAAGCCCTTGGCAATATTTTCCGCACCCAGACTTGGGCCAATCGTGGTTTCCTCGATGATTTCCATCGGTGCGGCGAGCGAGCCGGCACGCAGCAGCAAGGCTGTATCGTTGGCTTCCATCGATGTCATGCGACCCGAGATCTGCACCCGACCACCACCAATTTCTGAGCGGATCACGGGCGCCGTAACGACCTCACCCTTGCCCTTTTCAAACAGCAGGATCGCCATGCGCTTGCCCACACTTTCGCGGGTCACGTCCCTGAAGATGCGTGCACCCTTGGCGTCCAGCGTCAGATTGACCACCGCCTCCTGCGTCTGACTGTCAAAACCGGGTTGCGCATCGGTCAGGTTTTCGCCAGTCAGTATCACCTGCTTCTTGACGATCACCGGCTGGCTGTTGCGCTCAAGATAGCGCTCGGAACCAAAGGGCACCGCGCCAGCGCCGCTTTCAGCTGCGCGCGCTTCGCTGGTCTCGTCAACCATGCGAACTTCCAGCGTTGCCGTGCGACCCAGAATGTCCTTGGCTTTCGCGGTGTCCTGCACACCGGGCAACTGCACCACGATCCGGTCCAGACCTTGCTGCTGAATCACGGGCTCCGCAACCCCGAGCTCGTTGATCCGATTGTGCAAGGTCGTGATATTTTGTTTGAGAGACTGGTCCTGCACGCGTCGTGCCGCCTCGGGTTTGATGCTGGCGGTCAGCTTGAACTCGGCGCCATCGGGTGCCTCCTGTGTCTGCAGATCAGGAAACTGATCAAGGATCAGCGCTTTGGCTGCCGTCAGTGTGGGCATATCCCGAAAACGCACTTCAATAGTCTGGGCGTTGCGACCGATGCCAGTGTGACGTACATTTTTTTCGCGCAAACTCGTGCGGATGTCACCCGACAGGGATTCCGCCTTTTTGGCCAATGCCGCCTGCATGTCCACCTGCAACATGAAGTGCACGCCACCGCGCAAATCAAGCCCCAGGTACATGGGAAAAGCGTGCAATGAGGTGAGCCAGACCGGTGAACGCGACAGCAGATTGAGCGCCACCACGTAGCCAGCATTCGTCGCATCCGGTATCAGCGCCTTCTGGATCGCGTCCTTGGCCTTGAGCTGCGTCTCGGTATTGCCAAAACGTGCCTTGACCGAGGTACTGTCCAGGGTCACAAAATCGGCCGTGATACCAGCAGACTTCAGTATGTCCTCGACCCGCAATTTGGTAGCGCTGTCAACCTTGTTTGTGACTTTGGCTGACGAAACCTGAACCGCAGGTGCTTCGCCAAAAAAGTTCGGCAAGGTGTACAAAAACCCCACCACCAACGCGATCAGAATGATCGTGTACTTCCATATCGGGTAACGATTCATGATCGCGCTTCTTGCTTACTTGATGCTGCCCTTGGGCAGAACCTGCACCACGGCACTGCGCTGCACCTGCAGTTCCACGCCGCTGGCAACTTCCAGGCTCAGGTAGCTGTCGCCGAGTTTCGAGACCTTGCCAAGCACGCCACCGGCGGTAGCAACCTCATCGCCTTTGGCCAGCGAATCGATCATCGTCTTGTGCTCCTTTTGCTTCTTCATCTGGGGACGAATCATCACAAAATAAAGCACAACAAACATCAATACCAAGGGCAGCATGCTCATGAGTGAAGACTGCATATCGCCACCGGTAGCGGCGGTTTGAGCAAAAGCGGAAGAAATAAACACAAAAATACTCCAAATCTGACAGCCCGCTATTGTATGCGGCGCGGCTCGAAAGCCGCGCTCACGGGTTCACAGTGCCTGCTCACCTGATCTTGGGCCAAAGTACCCACAGTCGCAGCGGCTGCTTCAACCGGCCCGCCAGTTCCGCAGCCGCAGCGCCCCAGCCAGCAAAATAGTCAGCCCGCACAGCACCCGCGATGGCATTGCCGGTATCTTGCGCCAACACCAGCCTTTGCAAGAGAGCGGTCGGACCGGTGGATGTCAGCCAGACCGGTGTGCCGTAGGGAATGCTGGCCGGGTCGACTGCAATCGAGCGTCCTGGCGTGAGCGCCACACCCTGCGCGCCTTTCGGACCCCACATGCCTTCCTGCCCGGACAAACGCTCTTCCCGAAAGAATACCGTGCGTGGATTGCTCCAGAGCAGTTCATTGACGCGCCCGGGGTTGCGCTGCAACCAGCCTTTGATGGCAGGCCAGGACGCATCGCGCAGTGCACCCTGATCGAGCAGCCAGCGCCCGACGCTTCTGTAGGGCTGCTCATTGGAGCCGGCGTAAGACAGTCGCACCATGACCTGAGTGCCGTCCGGCTGACTGATGCGCAGACGCCCGCTACCCTGAATCTGCAATATCAGCGCATCGACAGGGTCCGCCACGAAAGCAATTTCACGTCCCTTGAGCGCAGCCTGGGCCGGCGCTGAAGTATCAATCTCCTGGCGTGTGTACCAGGGCTTGCGCTGCGCCAGACCGATGGGCGGCTGGTACAAGGGAACAGAAAACTGGGCAGTGGCTTTGCGCGATGCGTCCAGCAATGGTTCGAAATAGGCGGTCAGCAGACCCTCGCTCGTCCCATCCATGGCCTCCACCCGGTAGGGCTGCAAGTTGGCCATCAGCCAGGCTCGTTGCTCGGCCGCGTCGGCAATGCTCAGCGCTCGCACCTGGGAACACAGGGACGCGAATACCGGGCCTGGCCGCTCACAGCTCTTCAGCCAGGCGTTCCACGCCTCATGCAGCGCGTCGTCCTGCCATCCCGGCAATTCAGCCCAGTGCACGGCCGTCCAGCGGCTCCTGGTCTGCAAAATTGGCGCTGGCAGGTTCTGCCTTTCGTCGGTCGGAATGGAACTGGACAACGCTGTTGTCACCACCGCCGAATTGCTCGCAGGTGCCTGCGCAAGAGGTGGCGGCAGCGGCGTGCTGCTGCAAGCCGCAAGCAGCCCGAGCAGCAGGCCGCGTCCGGTCGACGCCAACAACCGGCGGACGCCCTCAACGAGCGGCCGCATCGGGTGGAACGGTCGGCGCAGCGGCTGGCGCCGCTTTGTGATCGATCTTGGTGATCTTCGGGTCCGCCCAACTGCCATCGATGTGAAATTCCTGCGTTGCAGCCTCGTTCAAAGGTCGGCGCAGCAACAACTGCGCCAGAAAAGTGGACAGACCAATCGCCGGATTGATCACCGATGCAATCAGGGACGCGGTGCCGGCATTGATCTCCGGAACCACCACGACCTTGAGATCCTGCGTCTCCCGGGACAGGTCCGCGCGGCCCTCCATCAGGACGGCGGCGTTGACCCCTTTCATCTGCAAATTGTTGGTCCTGGCAATGCCCTGCTCAATGCCAATATCACCGCGAAAGAAATCAAAGGCAAATCCCTCGCTGAAAACGTCCCGAAAGTCCAGCGTCAGGCGCCGCGGTAAAGCCTGCAGGCTGAGCACGCCGAGCAACTTGGCGATGCCGGGATCGTTCGCCTTGAGGAACTGTCCGCTCTCGATGTTGACAGTGAAGGCGCCCGTCATGGAGGGGTAATCCAGGCTGAAGGGCGAGCCCAGCCAGGCCACCTGCCCCTCCAGCTTTCCGTGCCCCTTGCGCACCACGCCTTTCATTCCCAAGCGCGCCAGCAGTTCACCCCCATCGGCTACCTCAAGCTTGAAATTCATCGCGGTACGCCGCCGCTCCAATGGGCTGCGCGATCCCTGCGCCGTCGGCACGCCGCTCTGGACGTTGACGCTGCTCCAGTTACCACTGGCAGTCAGTGAAGCCTCGGGCGTGCTGATATTGAACGTGTTGAGTCGCCACTCGCGCGCGCCAGCGCCGCGCACTGGCGGCGCAACACCCCGGTTGATGGCCTCGACTTCCAGGCGCCCGAGCCGCTTGCCACGCAATTGAAAATCTTCCACAACGATATCGAGCGCCGGAATGCTGGCCGGTTGCTCGTCGAGCAGTGCCTCGACTTCACTGACATCGCTGGGGGCCACGATCAATTTGCCGAGCCTTGCGTAAACACGCCCGGCACTCGCGTCCGACGCCTGGCGATATTCGAAATAACCGTTGAGTTCGCTGGCGTCCAGATTGGCGCGCCACAAGAGCCCCTCACGTGAGCCACCAACCACGACGTTACTGAACTTGCGCCCGCCGACGCGCAAGTCGCGCGCCCGCAAAGCCACGGTCGTGGGCAGATAGGTCACCGGCGTGCTGACGACTCTGGCGTCGGTCAGGGAAGCACCCGTCGCCACCGACAGCACCGCCTCCCAGGCATCCAGATCAAAGCTGCCAAGATTGATATTGGCGGCCACACCCTCATCGGGCATAGGCACAGTCTCCTGCGGCGACAGTCCCGCCGCCATGGTGCCGCGCAAAACACGCGGCTCGGTGCCCGACAAGTCCCGGACATAGACGATCGAAGCCAACTTTCCAAATTCAAGCGTCATCTGGTCGCGCAGGCGCAACGGGGCATTTGGCGCGCTCTGCAGCGACTCGCGCAGAAGCGCTGTCTCAAGTCGAAATGGCAGCACCGCTTCCGCGCTCTTGCTAAACGGTGCAGGCAAGTTCAGTCCCATACCCTGCAGGTTGCTGGTGACCAGCAATTCAGGCTCACCGCGCCGAAAGCCCAATACGGCTGAGTAGGCGGCGCTACCACTGGCGTGCTGCGCCAGACGTGCGACAAAGCCCAGTTCCCTGGCCTGGCGCAAGCCGTCGGCCGTCACCCTGCCGATCGCCCGAATCAACATGGAAGGTGTCATGCGGGCGGCACTGCCGCTTGGACTCGGCACAGAGCCGCCCTCGATCCGCACATCACCGCCCAGCATTTGCGCCTGGCCAGCGACAATGGAAAAATCGCTCTCCGAAAAATTGACACTGCCGCGCGAACGTATCAGTCTCGGTGTATCGGGTGTCATTTGAATGTCGTTGCCGTTCAAAACCACGCTGCCCTGTACCTTGGACTTGTCAAGGTCGGCAATTGGCAGGTTCAACTTGAGCTTGTAATCAGCGCTGGCGCTGGCGACGGCGCGTGCCAGCGCATTGGAGGTCATGGCAGACAGCGGTGAACCGTTGACAATCCCGAGCCCCTCGGTCAGGGCACCACGGGCCTCGGCACTGACCGTTACCACGGGCCGCTCCAGGTCCGCAATCTCGGCCTCCACCTTGCTGATCTGCAGAGCTGCGTTGGCACCGATTCGGGCTCGCGCGTTCCTCACCTGCATCTGGGCACGCTCAAACACCAACTCACCGCTGAGTTGGGTCAGTGCTGGCCAGGGCAAGGCATCGCGGGGCTGCAGTCGCCGCGGCACATAAGCGTAGCTGGCATTGTGGACATCCGCCGAAATTTTGAATTCGCCGCGCTTGGGGTCGCGAAACGGAAGATCGAGCAAATCCCCCTTGACCTTGAACTTCACGCCACTGGCTGTACCGGCCTGGACCGCGTCACGCACATAGTCGCGCACCGCTCGCTCAATGACCGAGGGCAAGTAACGGTGCACCCGTGTTCCATCGGCGCGGCTGAGCGTTCCCTGCAGATCAAGCACGCCAGGAAACCTAGAACGCCCCACCGATTTGGCCGGATCACTGGTTTCCCACTTGATCTGCGCCTCGCCCTGCGCGTCGGCGTTGCTGAACTTCAGATTGGGCAACTGTACGGATACACGATCACCACTGACCTGCCAGCGCGCGTCGCCTGACAACTGGCCGACCGCAATCACCGGATCATCGAAGATGGTTGGCAAAGCCAGCGCCCCGCCCACCACACTGACAGCGGCATGTCCGCCCGACTGGTTGAAGTCAAAATCAACGCTGGCGCCCTTGATGCCCGGAAAGCCAGCTGCCGGCGCCAGTTCCAGCTGACTGACCAATCCCTTGATTTCGAACTTGCTCAAATTCTCCAGGGGACCCTGCCAACTGGTCTGCAATCTGTCCACCAGTCCGCGCGGTGCATGGGCCAGCAAAGCCGCGCGAGCCACAGGATCCAGCGGCAAGCGGTTGGCGATCTGCGACAACGAGGTCAGATCGAGTTTGTCAGCCTTGAGTTCACCGCGCGCCGGCACCTTGCCTTCCGATCCGAGGTAGCTGACGTTGACGTTGCCGCCCGGCCAATGCAGACCGTCGTGGGTGTCAAATTGCAGTGCCTCAGTCGAAAATTCAAAGCCGGCAGCTAGCACCTTTCCAGCAAGGCGTCCACGAACGGACTGCAGTTCCAGCGCCTGCAAATCCTTGCCCAGCGTCACGCTGACCTCGCCCAAAGCCACATCGGCCGCTGCCCCCATCAGTTCACCGCGCGTGATGTCAACCCAGGCCGTCAGAGCACCATTGCCCTGACGCAAGTCGATACCCAGACCGGCGTAGCGCCGCAACTCCGAGAGGTCGACGCGGGAGAATTCGGCGTAGAGCTGGCCCTCCCAATCCTGCCAGCGTCCCCTGCTGCGCGACAGCAGGGGTTGCTGGAACTTGCTGCGCAGACTGAAGCGATCTCCCCACTGCGCAGGTGGTGTGGCGTCCAGTCGCATGTCGTGGCGTCGCCCGCGGTTGCGCAGCACAAAGTCAAGCTGTTTGAGTTCCAGCACTGGCGCGCCGCGCAGTTCATCGGTCCAGCGAACTGTTCCATCGTGAATGTCGAATTCGATCTGAGAAAAGAACCAGTCCGCAGCGGCATTGTCAGGACTCTCTTTACTGGAAAAATCAAGCCCTGCGATCGTGATCTTTCCGTCCTGAGCGCGCCGGATATTGAGTTCAGGTCGGTCTATATAGAGTTGTTCAAATCCGAGATACCAAAGCGAGCGTGGTGACAGCGCCGCCAATACCCGTGGCAGCAGGAGGGCTTCCCGGCCCTGCGCGTCGAACAACTGAACCTGCGTCAATTCAAATGATGGAATCAGGCCGGTGGAGTGGGCCACCACGGCGCCAACGCGCACCTTGACGCCCAGGACTTGACTGGCGCGGGTTTCCAGCCACGGGCGGTATTCCCCGATTCGCGGCACAATCAGCCAGTGCAACGCGCCCCAGGTCACTCCGCAAAGAAACCAGGCCAGCACCACCAGCCCCAACGACCAGCGGGCCACGGCGGTCAATTTGCTCAGTCTGGATGAGGTATCTGGAGTCGCGTCAATCATTTGGAACCGTTAGCCATGACAGGAATTATGACCCGAGCCGCTTTGTCACCCTACTCGCGCCTGAGTCAGCGAGTGCAACGCCGCTACGCCAGTCAGTTGCAATTGTTGTGCCCCGGCGTGCCGGATCAGGCCGCCATGGCTACGCTTGTGCTGGCCTTGCGCGGGACCGGCTCTGATCTGGCCAGCGCCCTACGCATCAACCGTCAGCTTGTGCTTGAACGCCTGCTCCGTCTCGACTGCGACGAACAGGCGACGCTGCAACAAGTGATGCAGGCGATGACGGACCTGGCCGAATTTTCCCTGGGTCACGCCTGCATTCATGTACAGCAAGCGCTTGACGAGAGTCACGGCAGCCCGTGCAGCGGTACCGGCGAGCGGGCTCAACTCTGGATCGTCGGCATGGGCAAACTCGGCGCGCGCGAGCTCAACGTCTCCAGCGACATTGATCTGATCTATGTTTACGATCATGATGGCGAGACCAGCGGCAATGCCGAGGGACGCGGCCGGATATCGAACCAGGAGTACTTTGCCAAGGTCGTGCGCGCGATCTACGCTCTGATCGGCGACAGCACCGAGCATGGTTTCGTTTTTCGGGTGGATCTGGCCCTGCGACCGAACGGTAATTCAGGGCCCCCGGCGGTCTCACTTGGCGCCCTTGAAGAGTACTTTCATGTGCAGGGACGTGAGTGGGAGCGCTTCGCCTGGCTCAAAAGCCGGGTCGTGGCTCGACTGGGCTGCGCGGACAACAGCTCGGCGCAAAATCTGCGCAGCGTGGTGCTGCCCTTTGTCTTTCGGCGCTACCTCGACTACAACGTGTTTGATTCCCTGCGCGTGCTGCACCGGCAGATCCGCGAGCACGCCAGCAAGCGCAGCAGCGGGCACCCGGAGCGCGCCAACGATGTCAAGATCGGGCGCGGCGGCATCCGCGAAATTGAGTTCATTGTGCAACTGCTGCAAGTCGTGCGTGGTGGCCAGTTTCCGGAACTCAGAACGCGCCCTACCCTGAACGCCCTGCCACGTCTGGCCAAGGCCGGACTGATGCCCCAAGCCAGTGCCCAGGCCTTGGCCCAGGCCTATGATTTTCTGCGTCGAGTCGAGCATCGCATCCAGTACCTGGACGATCAGCAAACGCATGTGCTGCCAACGCAGGACGCCGATCTGGCCTGGATTGCCAGCACCATGGGCTACACATCAGCGGCCGCCCTGCTGCACCAGCTTGACAGTCATCGCGAACTGGTCGCGCAGGAATTCGATTCCCTGCTGGGCGGTGGTGCGGAAAAGGAATGCAAAGGCTGCAACGGCGCCAGGAACAACGCCACTGTTCCGGGTTTTGACGAGTTGCTGCGGCTGTTGCCGACGGACTTCCGGGAGCGCGTGGCGCCCTGGCGCGAGCATCCCAGGGTGCTGGCGCTGCGCGAAGACTCGCGTACGCGCTTGCTGCGCCTGCTATCGCGCACCGCTCAGTGGATGAAGGAAGGCTTGGTCAGCGAGGTCGCCGCGGTGCGCCTGGTCGACTGGATCGAACCCTTGCTGCGCCGCGAAAGTTACCTTGCACTGCTGCTGGAGCGCCCGAAGGTTCATGAGCGCCTGCTGCGCCTGCTGGGAGCCGCACGCTGGCCCGCGCGCTACCTTTTGCTGCACCCCGGTGTCATCGACGAATTGGCCAATGCCGACATGATCGACGAGCGCTTTGACGCGGCAGAATTTGAGCACGAACTCGAACACCGGCGTGCCTCGCTGACTGCCAGTGGCGAGGATGATGATGAGACCCTGCTGAACCTGCTGCGCCGGGCCCATCACGCCGAAATCTTTCGCACGCTGGCGCGCGATGTGGAAGGCCGCCTGACGGTCGAGCACGTGGCCGACGACCTGAGTTCGCTGGCCGACGCGGTATTGCGCGTGACCACGCGCTGGTGCTGGAGCCGCATCGCCAACAAACACCGCGAGGTCCCGCAGTTCGGCATCATTGCCTACGGCAAACTCGGCGGCAAGGAACTCGGCTATGGCAGCGATCTGGACATCGTCTTTGTCTATGAAGACGAAGATGAACGGGCGCTTGAAGTCTACGCCAGCCTGGTGCGCAAGCTGATCAACTGGCTGACCGTGAAGACCGGCGAAGGCGATCTGTACGAAATTGCTACAGCGCTGCGCCCCAACGGCAACTCCGGCCTGTTGATCACCACTTTTGAAGCCTACGCGAACTACCAGCAGCAGCGCGGCAGCAACACTGCCTGGACCTGGGAACACCAGGCCATGACGCGCGCCAGATTCGTGCTTGGCGACGATGCGCTGCGCGAGCGCTTTGATGTGGTCCGCAAGTCCGTCATTGCAGCACCGCGCAACGCGGCCGATCTGAGGAGCGAGATCATCATCATGCGTGAACGCGTGCGTGGCGCACACCCGGTCAAGGGCGAGTTCTTTGACGTCAAACACAGCCCGGGTGGCATGATTGACGTCGAGTTTGTCATGCAGTTCCTGGTGCTATGTCACGCTGGCGTGCACCCGGAACTGACTGCCAACACCGGCAACATCGCCTTGCTCGAACGCGCCGAAGTGATAGGGCTGCTGCCACATGGTGTCGGCCATGGTGCGGCCGATGCCTACCGTGCGCTGCGTCGTGTGCAGCACCGGGCGCGCCTGGACGAAGCGCCAACGCACGTTCAACCCTCCGACTTGCAGGCGCAACGCGACGCCGTGCTGCTGCTCTGGAACAGCGTACTGGGCCCAGCCAGTCACTGACTCAGGCGAGCCACTGAAGCAACTGGCGCGTCACGGCCGGGCTGCTGAGCAAGCCCATGTGACCAGTGCGGTAGAGGATCGATTGCCTGTCCGCTGCAAAAACCAGGCAGCGTTGCGGATCATCGTGCTGGCCCAGCGAACTGCGCAGCGGCACCAACCCATCACCGGTCAGACGATCTGCCAGCAGGCCGCGCCTGGCAGCCAGCGTGGCGCCAACGGCGTAGCAACTTACGCCTTCCGGCAAGGGCAACGGCAGACGCCGATCGGGCTGCCTTTGAAAGCGTTCCCGCCCTTGCCAGTCGGCGTCGAGCAGATGGCCGTAACGCAGATCCGTGATGCCGGCGCTGCGCAACTGGGCCAGCCGCGCAAAAGGCCGGCTATAGGGCGTGCTGCCCAGCAGGGCATCAACCCAGTTGCCGGCGCGCTCCAGTGGTGCACCGTGATGCGGCGTGCCCAGAAAGACGATATTTTTCAGATGCTCCGGCCAGCTCAGCCCAGCCTGCCTGGCATCGTTGAAGGCGCTGCGCATCAACAAGCCGCCCATGCTGTGGGCGACCACCGTGAGTTCCCGAACCGCATTCGGCCAGTGTGTGATCAGTTGCTCCAGTTGGCGCGAAAATTCACGCGCGTTGGTCGATATGTGAAGTCCGGTGTTGTAGCGCAGATAAACCGGTGTGTAGCCGAGTTCAGCCGCCAGCGTCGCGCCATGATCGACAGTCTGATCCTGCGGCCCCGTCTGCCACTGCAGATCGTTCATGCACAAACCGTGAATCAACAACAGCACTTTGCCCGTCGCTTGCGGCATCGAGAGCGATTTCCCGATATCGAGCGCACTGCCCTGATAGCGCAAGCTCATCGGCGTGGCCAGCGGGTTCTGGCTAGCCAGCAGACGGTCCCCCATCACACCATTGAGCGCAGCAAGCACGGCCTCGCGCTCAGGCGTTTCGGGCGCTTCTGCATCGACTCTCTCCAACAGTGGCTGCAAGCTGACAAGTGCCGTGTCAAGCCCTTTGCCAACCCATCGGGTGACGCCTTGCACGCTTTGGTAAATCAGGCCTGTCAAGCCGCGTGTCGTGCCTGGCACCTTGCCACCAGGTACACCCATGCTGCCCCAGACCGATTGGTGCACGCCTTCGGCAATACGCGTCACACCGGCCGTAGCCTGCGTTGCCAGCTGCGCAATGCCCCGGAGATCGGCCGTCCGCAGATGCTTCATGACCTGTGCCGCCAGCCTAGCGCGGCAGCGACTCGACTTCCTTGGTCCAGCGGTCCAGCAGACGGCGCCGTTCGCTCGCCTTGCCGTACTTTTCGAAGTCGTACTTGATCAGGCGCACGTCATCAAGCAGCGGGATTCGCGGGTCGAGCTTGAAGGTCTTGTTGGCCGGCACCTGCAGACTGTTGGCCTGACCGCCAATGGCTTGTCCGGCCGGACTCATCAGCCAATCGTAGTAGCGCTTGGCCGCTTCCTTGTTGCGCTGGCCTTTGACCATCGCAATCCCGCCCACTTCGTAGCTGGTTCCCTCGCAGGGGGCAACCGTCTTCACAGGGTATTTGTTGTGGCGCCAGGCCTCAAATCCAAACATGAAGCTCACGCCAATGGCAACTTCGCCCTTGGCCACGTTGGGAGCCTGAGCCTGGCCGCTGCGCGTGTAGTTGCTGATGTTCCGGTGCAGCTTCTTCATGTAGTCGAAGGCCTGATCCTCGCCCATCAGTTGCACCAGACCGGCCAGGATGGTGTAGGCGGTGCCGCTGGACGCCGGGTGCGAAATCTCGATGTCACCCTTGTACTCGGGCTTGATCAAGTCCGACCAGCACTTGGGCTCAGGAAGCTTCTTCTTCTTCAGCAGCTCGGTGTTCCAGCCGAAGCCGATGGCCGACGTGTAGAAGCCGCCAACCATGTTCTGCGTCATGGCGTACTGGCGCACGCTCCAGCTGTGAAAGTCGTTCAGGTAGATCGGACGGTAGGGTTCGAGCAGACCCTGCTCAGCGGCCTGCAGAAAAGGGTCGCCAGTGCCTCCCCACCAGATGTCGGTCTTCGGGTTGGCCGCTTCAGCGCGCAGTTGCGCTGCGGCCTCGCCTGTGGCCTTGTGTGCCTGCAGCACCTTGATGCCGGTGGCACGGGTAAATTCCTTCGCGGCAAGCTCACACCAGGGCTGATCCGTGCTGCACAGGGCGTTGACTGTTCCTTGGCCAGCGCCTTGCGCGAACACCATGCTGGCGCTCGTCAACAGGAGGCACGTGGCTAGGTGTTTCAAAGCAAACATGATGGTCTCCAAAGTAACGGGTGTCTAGAATTTTTCATGTGGCGCGAGATAACGCCACTGCCCCAGCGGCAAGTTTCCAAGCATTACATTGCCGATACGCACGCGCTTGAGGCCTACCACTTTAAGCCCCACCAGCTCGCACATGCGGCGAATCTGGCGCTTCTTTCCTTCGGTCAGCACAACGCGCAACTGCTCCGGGTTCTGCCACGCTATTTTGGCCGGTTTCAAAGTCTGGCCATCCAGGCTCAAACCATGGCGCAGTCTGGCCAGCCCCTCCGCCGGAAAGATGGCCTGCACATTGGTCGTCACCGGATCTCCCACATTGATCTGCAGCAAGCGGTCCGGCTCGCCATCGGGCTCATTGAAACCGGTGTAGCTGACACGCACCAGGTATTCCTTTTCCATCTCCGAGTCTTCACCGATCAACTGGCGCGCCACGCGGCCATCCTGCGTCAGTACGAGAAGGCCAATTGAATCAATATCGAGCCGGCCGGCGGGCACCAGACTTTGCAACTGCCGGGGGTGAAAGAAGAAGCGCGCATTGTCTTCAGCCCAGCGGTTTTGCGGCTGAATCAGTGTGATCGCCGGTTGGTGGCCGTCCTCGGCCTGCCCGCTCACAATGCCCATCGGCTTGTTGAGCAGAATCGTGACCTGATTGGCCTGTTCGCCCTGAGCCTGCCTGGCAATTTCGATGCGTACGTCCGGGCGCACCTGCATGCCCATCTCGGCGATCTTGCCATCAACCTTGACCCAGCCCTTGCCAATCCACACATCCGCTTCACGCCTTGATGCCAAGCCGAGTTCTGCCATGCGTTTGTTCAAGCGCAGTGTGCCGCCATCACCATACGCCGCCGTGTTGCTCTGCCCAGCAGGCACCGCGGCGCGAGGCACTGGCGCCGCAGCGCGACGAAAGCTACCGGGCTTGTTGGGATCTGTCATGACGCGTCCCGCAGTTGATCCAGCACCGCCAGTATCGGCAGCAGCGCGCTGGCACCGAGTTTTCTCGAGCGCTCGCCGCTCCAGCCCGTCAGCACATCAGGCAGATTGGCGTTGTCCTTGAACGGCATTTCGATGGTAAAAGCCAGGCAGTCAAAATTCTCGCCGACCCAGTTGGTGGCGAGCGTCATATTGCCCTGGCCCGGTTGTATCTTTGCGTAGCCCTGCGTCATCTGAAAATCGGGGCAGGTCTGCAACCAGGCGTTCTTGAAGGTTGTCTCCAACGCTGCGATGCGCGCCGAATAGCCCGGTCGGCCTTCGGTGCCGACGCAGAAGTTGTATGGCAGATTCTCGTCACCATGGGCATCCAGGTTCAGATCGACGCCAAGTTCCATCATCTTCTGTCGCACCCAGAATACTTCGGGTGACTTCTCGACGCTGGGGCTTTGCCACTCGCGGTTCAGATTGGCACCGGCGGCATTTGTGCGCAGATTGCCGCGCACAGCGCCGTCCGGGTTCATGTTGGGCACCACATGGAAAACACACTTGGACAGCAGCACGCGCGACACCGGATCATCGCTGTCGAGCAGACGCTCCAGAAAGCCTTCGACAAACCACTCTGCCATCGCCTCGCCCGGATGCTGGCGCGCGATCAGCCAGACTTTTTTCTTCTGGGCGGCTGGCATCACGCTGCTCTCATCCGTGATGCGCAAGAGTGTCATGTCGCGCCCATCCAGGGTCTGCCCCAGATGCTGTACCTCAACGTGATCGGAGACCGCCGCCGAACCGATCAGGTCCAGATGGCGCTCGCGCGAGTAAGGCTCGAAGTAGGCGAAGTAAACGCTGTTCGTCTCGGGCGTGATGTGAGCTTCCATCAGTTTGCCATCGAAGCGCGTGGCAACGCGAAACCAGTGGAGTCGGTCGTAACTGGCCACCACCCGGTAGCCATCCCAGCCTTTGGGGTAGGCGCTGGCGCCGGCATTGAGAAACTTCAGCGTCACCGCCAGACCGGCAGCACCCTGTAGACAGAAGTGAAACCACTGCGCAAATTCGCTGGCGTTGTCGCGCCGGATGTTGAGCTGAATGTCAAGGGGGTCCGACAGGCTCAGCACCTCGATGGCGCCGGAATCAAAAGCGGTGGAAATGTGGAGTGGGGTCATGTGAATGTTCAGTAATGCGGCGGCAATTCGTCCCGCAGGTTGCGGCTCGCGCCCACGCCACCGTCGGCACTGGTCTCCCGCAGGTGAGCGATTTCGCGGATCAACTGGTCGATTTGCTGCTGCTGACGAACCACGATCTGGTTCAACTCGTCAAGCAGGTCTTCCTGGAAGCTGGACTTGATCTCCAGATCGGTCAGACGCTGCTCCGCGTTGTTTGCGTTTTCCATACCGCATTCTGCCAAGTAATTTGATGTGCCGATAATCGGGCATGAGTACAAAGTTCGATTCGCTGGCCCTGAACCCCGCCACGCTGGTCAATCTGGTACAGCTGGGTTACCTGGAAATGACACCGATCCAGGCGGCCAGTCTGCCACTGGCCCTGCTCGGTAAAGACCTGATTGCGCAGGCCAAGACTGGCAGCGGCAAGACGGCTGCCTTTGCACTGGCATTGCTGGACAAACTTAACCCGCGCCGCTTTGCAGTGCAGGCTCTGGTGCTGTGCCCCACGCGCGAACTGGCTGATCAGGTCAGCAGCGAGATCCGGCGCCTGGCACGAGCCGAAGAGAACATCAAGCTCGTCACGCTTTGCGGTGGTGTCGCACTGCGCGGCCAGCGCGCCTCGCTGGAGCACGGCGCGCACATTGTGGTCGGCACGCCGGGGCGCGTCATGGACCATCTGGAGCGCGGCTACCTGACGCTGGACGCCTTGAGCACCCTGGTGCTCGACGAAGCCGACCGCATGCTCGACATGGGCTTCTTCGACGACATTGCCACAGTTGCCAAACAGTGCCCGGCGAATCGACAAACCCTGCTTTTTTCTGCCACCTACCCCGAAGGCATCGAGAAGCTGGCAAAGCAGTTCATGCGCGAGCCACAGACCATCAAGGTCGAAGCGCAGCACGCCAGGAGTCTGATCGAACAGCGTTTTTATGAAGTCACGCGCGCCAACCGGCTGGAAGCGGTGGCGCTGTTGCTGAACCACTTCCGACCCGCCAGCACATTGGCGTTTTGCAATACCAAACTGCGCTGCAAGGAACTTGCCGCGTACCTGCAAGCGCAGGGCTTCAGCGCCCTGGCGCTGTATGGCGAACTGGAGCAGCGCGAACGCGACCAGGTGTTGGCGCAGTTCTCGAACCGGAGTTGCTCGGTGCTGGTGGCCACCGATGTCGCTTCACGCGGCCTTGACATCACGCAGCTGGAAGCTGTCATCAACGTGGACATCACGCCCGACCCCGAGGTGCACATCCACCGCATCGGGCGCACCGGGCGCGCTGGCGAATCGGGCCTGGCCCTGAGTCTGGCGAGCATGAGCGAGATGGGTTCGGTCGGCAAGATCGAGCTCTACCAAAGTCACGCGTCGGTCTGGCACAAGCTCGATGAACTGACAGCAACCGGGGCCGGGCCGCTGTTGCCGCCGATGGTGACACTGCAGATTCTTGGGGGCCGCAAGGAAAAAATCCGCCCCGGCGACGTGCTGGGGGCCTTGACGGCCGATTGCGGCTACAGCCGCGAACAGATCGGCAAGATTATGGTGACGGAGTTCACCACCTTTGTGGCGGTGCAGCGCGACATCGCCCTGGCTGCGATGCAAAAACTCAACGCCGGCAAAGTCAAAGGCCGGAGCGTCAAGGTGCGGCTTACTTCTTGACCGTGACTGTAGCTTCTTCGATCAGCAGTGGGTAGGAGTAGCCGCTGCCAAAGTCCCGGTCCAGCACCACCGTGCCTGTAATGCTGACCTTGTCGCCAACGGCTGCAGTCTGCTTGCTGGTAACGACCAGGTTGTTGGTGCTGGCCTTGGCGTCGCCGGTGCCGTCCTGCACATGGACAAAGTTGCGTCCCATGATGCCGTTATTGACTTTGACCACCTTGCCTTCAACGGTAATCTGCTTGCCTTTCAGAGCCGCCTTGTCCTTGTAGGCAGCAGCAACCGTCTTGACCGTCGCATCAGCAGCGCCGGCGTTGAAGGAAACAAGGCCCAGAGTGCCAATAATTGCGGCCAGTGCGATGGATAAAAACCTCATGAAAACTCCTGTGAATGGTTGCGCCAAGTATATCGGCAGCGCCGCCTAGCTCCGGCCCGCCGCTGGCAAACCTGATGCGGCCGCGGCACGCAGCTTGTCCTTCTTGTTCGGACGCTTGCCCTTGATACCTCCCCCTGCGGCTGCCACGGGGCTAGTGGTTTGTGTCGGCTCAAAGCCGTCGATCTGCTCCAGCGGCAAGCTCAGACGCTGGCGCTTTTCTATCAATTGGAAGTGCGGCAAGCTCTCGGCACTGACAAAGCTGATGGCCACACCGCTCTCGCCGGCGCGTCCTGTGCGGCCAATGCGGTGCGTGTAGTCGGGTGCCGAGCGGGGAAGGTCGTAGTTCACCACCACAGGCAGCAGTGCAATATCGAGCCCACGCGCCGCCACGTCGGTGGCGATCACGACTTTGACGCGCGAGGCCTTGAAGTCGGCCAGTACCTGGCTGCGCTTGCCCTGGCTCAGCTGACCGTGAAAGGGCTCGGCATTGATGCGGGCCTTGCGCAGCTTGTCGGCAATCATTTCGGCGCCATGGCTGGTTGCCACGAAAACCAGTACCCGGCTCCAGTGGTTTTGTTGAATCAGATGACGCAGAAGCTGCGTCCGGTTCGGCGCATCCACGGCAATGGCACGCTGCGCAATATCGGGTGCAGTCAGCGGCTCCGGGGTCACTGTGACGCGAAGCGGATCCCGCAACAGCTTCTGCGCCAGTGCCTGCACCGCCGACGGGAAGGTCGCCGAGAAAAACAGGTTCTGCCGCTGCGCTGGCAGCAGTGTCAGGATGCGCGCCAGTTCTTCGGCAAAACCGAGATCAAGCAAGCGATCCGCCTCATCCAGCACCATTGTCAGGACGGTGGAGAGGTCCAGTGCGTTGTGCGCCACCAAATCGAGCAATCGCCCCGGTGTGGCCACCACGATGTCGGTGCCGCCGCGCAGACGCAATAGTTGCGGATTGATGGACACGCCGCCAAACACAATGGAAACCTTCAGCCCTGGCGAGAGATGCGCACCCAGACTGCGGATTTCCTCACCGACCTGGGTACTGAGCTCGCGCGTCGGCACCAGAACCAGCGCCCGGGGACGCCGCGCGCCGCTGAGCGACTGTGCTTCCAGCCGCTGCAGCAGGGGCAGCGTAAAGGCCACGGTCTTGCCGGAGCCGGTCTGCGCTGAGCCCAGCACATCACGGCCCTGCAGGGCTGCCGGAATGGCGGCCAGTTGTATCGGCGTGGGTTTCAGGTAGGCCTTGTCATTGACAGCCAGCAAAAGTGCCGGCGACAGGCCGAGGGAGAGAAATGACATGGGCCCAGTTTAGTCCTGCGCCGGCCAGGGTGTTCAAGTGCGGGGATAATCAGCCCTTTTCCACCAATTCACTGGAGTCAGATTCATGGTCAAAGAGTTCCGTACCGAAGCCGAGCGCAAGGCAACGCCCCGTCCCGTGCCACCCAAAGGCGTCTGCTTCACCGCTCCGAAAGGGCAGAAGCGCAGTCTGGAACGCGGTACCGCGACCAACAACAAGAAGAACCCGGGCAAGCGCTGCAAAAAGGGCGGCTAAACCACGGCCTTACCAAGGCAGTGGGTCCGGTCCAATGACCTGAACGGGATATACACCCAAACTTTTCATTGGCCAGCCTGTTTGAACCGGCGCTACCACGTAGGCAGCGTCCACCCCAACGTCGTCACAGGCTTGCCAGAAACCTTTGGTGACTTTGGGGGCGCTGGAAAATTTCACTTCAAAGGCGATTTTTCGCGATCCAATTTCCACCAGAAGGTCGAGTTCAGCACCTGCCGCAGTTCGATAAAAGCTGGCTGTGGCACCATCAGGCAACTGGTTGCAGATCTGCTCCACCACGAAGCCCTCCCAGGAAGCCCCGGTTGACGGGTGCCCGAGCAAGTCATCCTGAACCCGAATATTTAGCAAGTAGTGCAACAGTCCGGAGTCGCGCACGTAAACCTTGGGTGACTTGACCAGGCGCTTACCCAGATTGGCGTGATACGGCTCCAGACGGCGCAGCATCAAAGTTTGAACCAAGTGGTCCAGGTAACGCGTTGCTGTGGGTTGCGAGACTCCGAGCGACGCTGCAAGGGCCGAGGCGTTGAACAATTGGCCATGCAGGTGGGCGATCATGCGCCAAAACCGTCGCATCTGCTCCGGATCGAGCGCCAACCCCAATGCGGCTGGCAGATCGGTGTTCAGAAAGTGCCTAACGAAGGCATCACGCCACTGCCATGAATCGCCATCACTGCCCGCCGTGTAGCTGCCAGGAAATCCGCCGCGCAGCCACAGGGTCTGAATGTCAGAAAACCCGGTCACCACTTCTGGCAGTAACAAGGGCGCCATGTCAATCAGTACCAGCCTGCCCGCCAGAGACTGCGACTGCTGCAACAACTTGAATGACGCAGAGCCGAGGATCAGGAAGCGGCCAGGCCGACGGTCAGCATCAATTTCACCGCGCAGGACAGAAAACAGCTCCGGCGCGTTCTGAATTTCATCGAGCACAATCAATCGGTTCCGGTTGGCCGCAAAGAACATTCCGGGCTCTTCCATCCGTGCCCGCGCCTGCGGCTGCTCCAGGTCCAGATATAAGGCATCTGGTTGCAATGCGGCAATTTGTCGAGCCAGCGTTGTCTTTCCGACCTGGCGAGCACCGAGTATGGCAACCGCCGGGCTCCAGCTCAGCGCTTGCCTCAACTTGCCTTCACAAATCCGCTTAAACATCCTTGCATTCTAAATACGGCATATTGAAATTGCAAGGATATATTTCCTACTCCAAGCGACGCAACCAAGGCCAGCGTTGCTCGTACGACAAGGCCTTTTGCTCGTAAAGGGCACAGTGCGGCGTTAGCGGATTCATTGAAAGCACTCCCTGATACAGCAACTCGAAGCCATTGGGCGCATAGACCTCGCGTGGATTGACGCCAACGCAGGTACATGGAATCAAAAAACGATCAATGCCATCCTTGGCACCAAGCAGTCTGGGATAGGGATGCCCAAAGTGCGCTTCGTACCATTGGTGGACTCTGGCCTGATTGCATAGCTCCACGGTAATGTTCAGGTCACTGAACAGTTCTTCTGCACGTTGCTGGACGGCTCGCTCGGCTTCCTCAGAAAGATCGCCTGGATCAAAGTAGAAGATGTCGTAGTCCTTGATTCCGGCGCAAGGATCCCGGTTGCATATCCTGTTCCAGACAGTCTGGAACAGGCACCCGGCAACAAGCCAGCCATCGGGCAAGCCCAGCGCATCCCAGCGCTCAAGGATTTGCGCATTGTTCGGATTGTTCAGGATGTCTGTAACGAACCGGTGATTCATGGCAGCGGTACGCATCCTGCGATTGCGATCGCCCAAACCAATGCCAGCGGTCGCAGTGTCTGGCCGAGTTGCTTCATGCGACCAATCATTCGAGGCGGTGTTCGGAAATGAACTGCAATTTTTCTTCCTTAAGAGCGCCAACCGTCAATGACCAAAGAGTTCCCTGAATATCGACACCGGCGCTGTTGAGTGAGTTGCACAAAGACCTGGCCATCTTCCTGTCCTTGGTAGACGCCACCGTGATGTGCGGGATGTACGCAATCTCATGCCGCCGATGCTCGGCAAGTGGGCCCGTGTAGAGCCGATCATGCAGCAGGGAGATGCTGCTGTTTCCTTCATCTGGCACCAGGAAGACATGCGCGGTATCGTCCATGTTGTCGGCACCGAGCATGGCGTACCTGCAATGAAACCTGATCGGCAAATTTCCGTGTGCGACTGAGGCAATGTGTTCGTTGTAGGCCGCTTGCGGGACGGCCTTGCACGCGAACACCATCGTGAAGTGTGGCGCCACGACACTCGCCTGCGGGTCATGGACTTGTCGAATCGCGTCAATCTGCGCACGGTCAGAGGCGCTGACGTCCAGGTACGCAACTGTGTAGAGAGGATAGGGAAGGATCACTTGCTGTCAAACCGGTCAAAGTCCACGGAGAAGCAGCCACACAACGTGAACCATCAGGGCGAGGAGCGGCAGCGACGCGACGACGAAGGATATGGTTCGAAAGGGCTGCCGGCCAGCGAGATAGGCCCAGGAATGAAGCCACCGTGCCACCGTGAACATACTGAAGTAGAAGACCGCAGCGCTGAGTGGGCCGCCGGCAAGCACATACACCAAACCGAGCGTCAGAAAAGGAACGATGCTCGCCTGCGCGTTGGCATGTGCCCGCAGAACTCTCGCTATCGCGGGCGGATCAACATCAGTCAGGGATGCATTGAAGCGCGTGGTGTCTTCGGGATTTGGCGTTGACTTGTTCTTGTTTCGCGCAGCGCCACTGTACGCCCAGAGAAACATGAGATTGCACGACAGGGCGACGCAGGCTATTGCATAAGCTACGAAGACAGGATTGCTGAGCAAGTTCATTTTGATTCCTTTCAAAGTCCCCGGATCTGGGCGGCCTTTCCGATTGCCGCCTACATGATAGGTCGCATCCGCGATGTGCCGTCAACAGTTCGTTTTGCCCCTAGGGTTAGCCATGGTGTTACCGGGCTTGTAGATATTCGTTAAGCCGATGGCGACGGCCATCCATCACATGTCGCTCGTATATTCCTTCGAATGCGCCAACAAAGGTCGCAACTTCCTTGCCATCTTTTAGATTGAGTACCACGTGGTAGGAAATGCTCCCACCTTCTTTGTCCCCGAGTTCCCCAAGAGAGACATCCGAGATTTGGCTGAACGCGATCAAGCGCCTTTTTGTGCCGAAGCGGGAAACGGTTTGAATCTCGACGAGCCTTCTGCGGGGATCGACCGAAATAATTCGCTTTCCGCCAATGACGAGCGTTGCCAAGCTGATCACAAGAATTAAAAAACCAAGAACTAGAACAGCAGTGCTGGTAGTTTGCTCGAGGCTTTGGATGCGAGAGCCAAAAATAAAGGCACCGCCAACTATTGCACCTACGACTCCAAACGCGGCCTGCATGCCCTGACTGCTTTCAGTGATCCAAACAGATGAAGTGCTAGCGGCAGGCATTGCGCAATTCCGACAAACGGTTGCCGTCTGAATTAACCGGCTGGCGCGGCTTTATCGCCGACGCCCGTGTTGATGGATCGGTTAGCCACGATGAGCCCTTGAAAGCTTTAGAAGCAACTTTCTACCGCGGCCCATCATTGCCGGAGTCCCACTGGAGCGACGAGCTATCCGGCCGAGCTAAGAAAGCCATGATCTCTCGCTTGCTCGCCGAGCGAGAACAACAAGCCCGATGGCGATAACCAAGACAAGACCTTGCAGCACAATGGGCACAGGGTTGCCCGAGTTGGCTGCGCCCGCGACGAGGAAAATGCCCACGTCCTGAATCACAATGCCGGCCAATGAGAGGTAGAAGAGCGTAAGGGCCCAACGCTTGCGAAGCAGCAGCCCGAGGCAACCAAGGGTACCTCCGCCCACGGCAACGACGCTGGCGACAATAGACCAAATTGGACGCGCTGCGTAAAGGGCTTGCTGTTCTGCCGGAAGAGCGGCGATGTCCGAAGCTGATAGGCGCAGGTCGGCGACTACTGCGAACAAACCAACCAAGTTCCAGAGAAGCGCAACGGCAGCGAGCAACGTGAACCAGAACGGGGGCTTAGACACGGTGGACCTCCTTGTAATGCGTGGGAACCGGATGGCAAACGTGAAGCTAAGAGACTGCGCGCTTTTGCGCAGTCCCGCTTGAGCACAGGGGTAGGCCAACTACCGTAACTACTCATGGTTTATAACCTAATGATGGCGGACCTTCAGGATATTGAGGCAGGTCATCAGCGATTATTAGCCACGGTTGTTTTGAAGATACCCAAAAATGCATGTCAGGTTTGAATAGTGACGGCTCGTCCAGGCTACCGGCTGTTAAGCCGATGACCCCCGCAGAAACACGCCGCGAAAAAATGCTTGAACCGCAATGCGAACAAAAACCGCGCTCAAGAGTTTCTGAAGAGTGAAATGTGCTGATTGAGCCAGAGATGGCAACATGCTCGATGCGCATGAGTACGCGAGCATTGAAAGCAGCGCCGATCACTTTTTGACAAGCCCTGCAGTGACATACCCTCTGGTTCAAAGGATCAGAGGTCGTTTCATAACGCACGGCACCACATAGACAGCCACCACGGAATAATGTCATTCAGCAATCTCCTTTCTGCAAAAGCCTAACGTCTGAATTAACCTGCTGGCGCGGCTTTATCGCGCCAGTCCGTGTTGAATTGTGGGTTAGGCCTCGGGTTCATTTGCCAATGCCTGTAGCTTGAGGACGGTTGCCCAGTTTCTCGTGGTGGTTGCCTTACCGGCCTTCCCGAGCAGCGCTTCTCCGGCTTTGCTTTCGAGTATGCCGGTCGCACAGTGAAGGTACGCAGCACCTTTGCCTACTAGAAACTGTTCAGACGGTGTCACCAATGGGCCGATGGCAGCAAGCCCGGTGAGTGCTTTCGGGTCTTGTACGAAGGCGACCAATAGACGTGAATGGTGCTGGGCTCCCTCTAGCAATTCGTTGTCCGACACGATGGCAGACAGCTCTTTTGCTGACTTGACGATGACCGGTACTTCGACTTTCAGCTTTGTTTCGATTGCGCTGGCAATATCAGTCGCATGCTTGGCTGGCGTTCCCTGTGTCGCCCGAAACACCGCA
>CAIYGK010000118.1 GCA_903925725.1 uncultured beta proteobacterium
CCGCAAGGATACACAGGAGTCACTCAAGCAGCAGATCGAAGCCCGTCTGGTTGAAGTGGCGAGTCTCGATGAGGATCGCATCCTGAGACAGTTCTTCGCCACGGTGCAGGCCACTTTGCGTACCAATGCCTGGCAAAGCACCGCCGATGGCGATCACAAGCCCTATCTGAGTTTCAAGATCGATCCGCACCAGGTACCCGGTGTACCTGAGCCCAAACCGCTGTTTGAAATATGGGTTTATTCACCACGCGTCGAAGGCATTCATTTGCGCAACGGCAAGGTGGCCCGGGGCGGCATTCGCTGGTCGGATCGGCGTGAGGACTTTCGCACTGAAATTCTCGGACTGGTGAAGGCCCAGCATGTCAAGAACACCGTCATTGTTCCGGTAGGTTCCAAGGGTGGTTTTGTACTGAAGAATCCGCCGCCACCGAGTGATCGTGAAGCCACGCTGGCCGAAGGCGTGGCCTGCTACAAACTGTTCCTGCGCGGATTGCTGGACCTCACCGACAACCTGGTCAAGGGTGTCGTGGTGCCACCTGTGAATGTTGTGCGCCACGATGCCGATGACACCTACCTGGTGGTGGCTGCAGACAAGGGAACGGCCAGCTTTTCCGATATCGCCAACAGCGTGTCGGCCGACTATGGCTTCTGGCTTGGTGACGCCTTTGCCTCTGGCGGGTCGGTGGGCTACGACCACAAGAAGATGGGGATCACGGCGCGCGGCGCCTGGGAGTCTGTGAAGCGGCATTTCCGATCCCTCTCCATCAACACCCAGACCACGCCCTTCACGGTGGTCGGCATCGGCGACATGTCAGGGGATGTATTTGGCAACGGCATGCTGCTTTCGCAGCACATCAAGCTGCTGCTGGCGTTTGATCACCGGCACATCTTCATTGACCCGGCGCCGGATGTGGCGCGTTCCTATGCCGAGCGAGCGCGTCTGTTTTCCTTGCCGCGATCGAGTTGGGACGACTACGACAAGAGCCTTTTGTCGGCCGGCGGTGGCGTCTATGCACGCTCCGCCAAGTCGATCCGCTTGAGCGCCGAGGCGCGCGCAGTGATCGGCATAGACACGGAGGTTCTGACACCGGCTGAATTGCTGCGGGCCATTCTGCTGGCGCCGGTAGATCTGCTCTACAACGGGGGCATAGGCACCTACGTAAAAGCCACTTTTGAGAGTCACGCCCAGGTCGGTGACAAGGCCGGCGACGCCTTTCGAGTCAACGGCAGCGAACTGCGCTGCAAGGTGCTGGCGGAAGGCGGCAATCTGGGTTGTACGCAGAACGGCCGCATTGAGTTTGCGCAAAAAGGAGGCCTGATTTATACCGATGCGATCGACAATTCAGCCGGCGTCGATTGCTCTGATCACGAAGTGAATATCAAGATATTGCTCGGCAGTGTGGTCGAGTCAGGCGACTTGACCTTGAAGCAACGCAACGATCTGCTGGCCTCGATGACCGACGAAGTCGGTTTGCTGGTGTTGACCGATAACTACTACCAGACCCAGGCGCTCGATATCGCTGCACATCGACCGCACTACCTGCTCGATGGACAGCAACGCCTGCTGCATTGGCTCGAGCGTTATGGGCATTTGAACCGGGCCATCGAATTCCTGCCGACAGACGAAGAAATCGCCCTGCGCCGGGCACGCAAGACGGGCCTGAGCGCGCCTGAAAATTCAGTTCTGCTGGCTTACGCCAAGATGTCCGTGTTTGATGAACTGCTGACCAGCAATCTGCCCGATGATCCCTATTTCAAGCGTGTACTTGCAGCCTACTTTCCCAAGGCACTGAGCGAAAAGTTTGCACCCGCCATTGCCAGCCACCCGCTCAGGCGCGAGATCATCGCAACCTTCATGACAAACACGGTGGTCAATCGCACCGGCGCCACTTTCGTCAACTTCATTGCCTCGGAAGCGGGGGCTACAGCGGCCGACGTGATCCGCGCCTTCACGTTGGCGCGTGAGATATTTGACCTTGAAGTCTTGTGGGATCAGATCGACGCCCTGGACTATCAGGTCGAAGCGACACTGCAACTTGACCTGTTGGCGCGGCTAACCGGAATTGCACAGCGTGCTTCACGCTGGATGCTGCGTGCGCGGGGTCAGGGCAGTGACTTGCCAACGCTGATTCAGGCTTATCAACCGGCCGCGCGCGAATTGCGCCAGCATTTGTCGGACTGGCTGCCACCAGCAGCCAACGCCAGCTGGCAGAGCGCGACAGAAAAGCTGGTTGCCGCCGGTGTTGCACCCGAGTTGGCAGAGAGTCTGAGTGCACTCGATTTCATCTTTCCTGCGCTTGATCTGGTCGATCTTGCACGGCACGCAAGCACCGGACTGGAACAGGCGGCGCGCGCCTATTTCGCGATCGATGCCGAGTTGGGCCTGACCGGCTGGCGCTCGCAGATCAGCCGTTTGCCCACAGATACACTGTGGCAGACGCAGGCCCGTGCCAGCGCAAGGGATGACATCTATTCCATTGCCAGTCAGGTCACCCGCGGCCTGCTTTCAAGGCAGCAACAACTGGCTGACTGGCGTGTGCAACACGCGCCGGAGATTGACCGACTTTGCCGGCTGCTCAGCGACATCAGTACACAGGGTGCGGACCTGGCACCTGTGTCCGTCGCACTGCGCGAACTGCGTCAGCTGGCTTGAGGGGCGAAGTCAGCCGTCATTGCCTGGCCCTTCGTCATTGCGAGCGAAGCGAAGCAATCCATGACTTCGGGCTGCAAGGATAGCCACGTCGCAACGCTCCTCGCAACGACGAGGCGCAGGCGATGTAGTTCCGGGATAGACGTCATCGCGAGGGCAC
>CAIYGK010000119.1 GCA_903925725.1 uncultured beta proteobacterium
CCGCCGATAAAGTTGGCAATGCCTACCAGCAGCATCACCAGAAAAGGGACGCTCCTGAAGACGCCGACAGCATCAAAGCGCAGCACCTTCCAGCATTGACGCCAGGCCGTGGCGGTGCCGATATGCGGCTGGTGTGGCCGGTAGCTTCGTGCTGCAGGCGCTGCGTGTCGCGCAGAGGCGGAAGTCGTCGTTCCGCCCCAGCGCCGCTTGCCGCTGTCCGGCCGCTGCGGCTTGAACAGGACCAGTGTCAGACCCAGAAGTGCCAGCGCCACGGCACTCCAGAGTGCGCGATTGGCAAGGATGAAACCAGTGAACGCAGGCAGCGCGTTGTTCGCCTCTGCCGTGGAAAAGTAGCGCGTCATACGGCCAAAGGCGCGCAGGCCGAAGGGGTCCATCAACACCACCAGCCACTCGTTGCTGATGTCGCGCGAGAACACGCCGGCCACGCTCCACAGCACGAAGAAAACAATCACTCCCACGTAGACCAGCAGCATGGAACGCGTGGTCGCTGCCAGCAGCACCAGGAAGGCGCCGATCAGCAGCAGATTCGGAATGACAAAGACCGCAAAGCCCCACAGGTAGGGTGTGATGGAAAACGGACCGATGCGCGCCACATCCACCCAGGGCATCACGGTGCCAAGCATGATGCCCAGCGCCACCAGCACAAAGATGGACAGGCAGGCCACCAGACCCGCGGCAAAGCGTCCGAACAGGTAGTCGCGCTTCTTCATGGGCGTGGCAAAGATCATGTCCGCGATGCCGAGCTCGGTGTCGCGCAATACCGAGCCGGCCATGAAAATGGTGACGATGAACATCGCAATCACCGTGAACACGCCAAGGAACTGGACGATCACCATGGGCGCGTTGCGGTACACATTGCCAACGGCGCCGCCCACCACTACGGCATCGCTGCTGGAGGCGCCAAAGGCCATCAGCGCGAAGATGAGGCCGCTCAACCACAAGAGGGGCTGGCGCAGCTGGTAGCGCAGGTCAAAACGGAAGAACTCAAGCCACATGCTCAGTTCCTCAGGCTTGCGCCGCTGCGCCGTGCTGGCTGGCGCGGATCTTCAGGAAGTACACGTCTTCGAGATCCGGTTCGACCTGCACAAAGCCATCGTCGGGCTGGCTCTCGCAGTGCACATTGATCTGGGGCTGACCGGCAACGAGGCGTGATGACAGCACATTGAAACGCTGCTGGTACTCGGGCAGGGCGGACTTGCTGATGCGTTTGCGCCAAACCTTGTTGCGCAGCAGCTCGATGGCGGCCTGCGGCTCGCCCTGCAGCAGGACTTCGCCCTTCACGATCATCGCCATGCGTGGACACAGGTCGGTCACATCTTCCACAATGTGCGTGGAGAGCATCACCACCACCTGTTCGCCGATTTCGGCCAGCAGGTTCAGAAAGCGGTTGCGCTCGTCCGGGTCCAGGCCGGCAGTGGGTTCATCCACGATCACCAGGCGCGGCGCACCCAGCAGCGCCTGCGCGATGCCGAAACGCTGGCGCATGCCTCCCGAAAAAGTTCCGAGCTTGCGTTTTCGTGCCTCCCAAAGATTGGTCTGCTGCAGCAAGCCCTCCACCATCTCATTGCGTTCGGCGCGCTGCGTCAGGCCCTTCAGGACAGCGAAGTGGTTGAGCAGGTCTTCTGCGCTGACTTTCGGGTACACGCCAAAGTCCTGCGGCAGGTAACCGAGCTGACGCCGCAGCCCTTCCTTGTCCTGCAGGACGTCGATATTGTCGAAATGGATGCTGCCGCTGTCGGGCTCCTGCAGCGTGGCGATGGTGCGCATCAGCGAGGACTTGCCGGCGCCGTTCGGACCAAGCAGGCCATATAGACCGGTGGGAATGTCTAAGTGAATATCCTTGAGTGCCTGCACGCCATTGGCGTAGGTTTTGTTGAGCGCCTTGATTGTCAGCATGTCAATTCCTTACCGGTTGCACCTTCATTTTGGCAGGTTGAAAACGCGCAGGGCGTTGTTGTCACGAATGGCGTCGCTATGGGCGTGGACCTCAACCACAGGCATGCTTTACCAACTCCAGTGCCTCATCAGCCGCCGCCAAAGCATGAATGGCGGTCGTGTCGTACAGAGGGATCGCTGCGTCCGATGGGCCGATGAGCATGGCTATTTCCGTACATCCAAGGATGATGGCCTGCGCTCCCTGCTCAGCCAGTCTGGCCATGACGCTCTGATACTCGGCACGTGACTCCGGCAGGACATGGCCCAGGCAAAGTTCTTCGTAAATGATTCTGTGAACTGCCGCGCCATCGTCCGGACCCGGTGTGATGACCTCCAGGCCCTGACGTTCCAGACGCTCACGATAGAAACCCTGCTCCATCGTGAAGAGGGTTCCCAGCAGCCCGACTCTGGTGTGTCCATCGCTGAGGATTTGCCTGGCTGTCGGGTCCGCAATATGGAGCAGGGGAATCGTGGTCGCCCCTTCAATGGCGGATGCTACTTTGTGCATGGTGTTAGTGCACAGCACGATGAAGTCGGCGCCAGCCAGTTCCAGAGAGTGCGCAGCCTGGGACAACATCCGACCTGCCGCATCCCAGTCTCCCGCATGTTGCAGGCGCTCGATGTCGTGGAAGTCAACACTGTAGAGAATGACTTTTGCCGAGTGCAGACCGCCCAGACGTTCCCTGACTCTCTGGTTGATCAAACGGTAGTAGGGGACGGTGGATTCCCAACTCATCCCACCCAGCAGTCCAATTGTCTTCATCTCAGCCGCCCTGCATTTGTCCGGACAGGAGTGTCGTTACTCCAGGCAGGCCGGCGTGAACCGAGCGGAGCAGTGCATGTGCCACATCCCTGGCCAGAATGGCACGGTAGTTGGCGGGGAGCAGCGGGCGCAGGCCTCGTGCCAGCAAGATGCCCACGCCCTCGCCGGGGCGATCTGACTGGCCAAGGGCCGCCCGGTCCCCCTCGATCAATGACGGACGAGCAATCACCAGACTATTGAACCCCATGCGCGCGAGAGACTGCTCCATCTCTCCCTTGATGCGGTTGTAGAAAACACGGGACTTCGCGTCGGCGCCCATGGCACTGACAACACCCAGTCTTGTTGCACCAGCTGACCTGGCGGCGCTGGCGACAGCCACCACGGCATCCAGATCGACGGCCCTGAATGCAGCTTGACTGCCAGCCACCTTGATCGTGGTACCGAGTGCGATAAAGCAATCATCAAGCTTGGGAAGTGCCGGCAGTGCACTCAACTCCACCACATGGGTCGTGAGCTTGGCGTGAGATACGCCGGGCGAGCGGCGACCCACACAATGAACCGCTGCAACCATTTTGTCGGCCAACAGGGCCGCGAGAATTTCCCGACCGACCAGGCCTGTTGCCCCTGCCACCAAAACCATCCGACCATGATTTGCTGCCACGTTGACCTCCGTTATTCGCTTTCACGCACATACTCAAGCCGCAGTACCCGGCCCGCCCAGCACAGGGCACCAACGACAGTGAGCGCGCCAAGCTTGTGCACCAGTGCTCCAATGAATTGTGATTGCTGCAAAAGCCCCAGCGACGAAAACAGGAAAATCCAGTCGTGCCCCCCTTCTTCGCCGGTGCGTCCGGAAAGCAGCATCAGCTGCGGGTTCAGCGCATCGTACATGTAGGGCGCAAGATCCAACAGTGAGACGCCAAGAAACCAGAGTCCGATGGAGGCGCCAAAGGCATCACGATTCTTGATCAGCAAGGCGCCACCCAGAATCGCCGGCATCAGGAGTTGCCCCAGGCTGCCGCCCAGCACCATCATCCAGTGCCCCAGCAGGCGGAATACGACGTGACCGGCTTCGTGAAAGATCAGCAGGGGGCGATGCAGGAAAGAGGATCCAATTTCGCCAGTGCGATAGTCCTGCGCGATCAGCACGACACCCCAGACTGCAAACGCCGCCAGCAGGGCAAGGCGTGGCCAGAAGGTGATGGGGTCAACTTTGCTTTGCTCAGGCAACACAACCGTGGCGGGCAGGGGCTGGCCTACCTTGGCGAGCATCACGCCGCATACAGGGCATGACGCAGGCAGCGACTGGTCGCTTGGCAAAGGCTTGTGACCGCATTTCGGACAGCTGGTGAACATTGCCACAAGTGTATGCAACTGGCTTCAGGTTGCATCGAAAAGTGATATATACTTGATATATCAAGCAATATGCAACATAAACCTTTGAAAGATCACCAAGCCATGGTCACGCAACCGAAAACACCACCTGCTGCAAGGGATTCAAGCGAAAGCCTTGAGTTCTGTCTGCGCCTGAACCGTGCCTATGCCACCTTGACGCGCCGATTGGACAACGCACTTTCCAGTTTGCACGGTCTGAGCTTCAGCGACTTCATGATCCTGTATTACCTGGATCACGCACCAGAATCCAGATTGCGCCGCATTGACCTGGCGGAGCGCTTGGGAGTGACGGCCTCAGGCGTAACACGG
Source organism: uncultured beta proteobacterium (assembly GCA_903925725.1). GTDB lineage: Bacteria > Pseudomonadota > Gammaproteobacteria > Burkholderiales > Burkholderiaceae_C > Rhodoferax. Next base: position 4,424 of record CAIYGK010000119.1, read on the forward strand.
AGCCTGTTGCCGCTGGAAAAATTGTGTCTGGTCACACGACAACCTGACCCGAGGGATGCCAGGGTTGGCTATGCGTCGCTCACGGAATCCGGCCAGCAGCTGTTGCAGTACGCGCTGGTCTCGGTGGTGCCCATTGCCCGGGAAGCCGTCCAGATGGTTCCAGCAGAACAGATCGGGGCGCTTTCTGCCTTGCTTGGTCAGCTTGCTGGCATCAACCTGTCGAACAACTAGCGCAAGGTAGAGCCAGGCCTGTTTCTTCGACACTGTTGACTCCTGTCAAAACTCCAGGTTTGAATAGGCACATACTGCGAGTGCCACATCAAGGCAGTCAGGTAACGTGTCAATGATTCCGAAGGGCAATTGGAGGAAATGGTTCCGACCCATTGAACGGTCCATCGGCCTATCCTTGACTGCGCTTGTCGTTGTAGCTGTGCTTCCTCTGCTGATCTTTGGCAGCGGCGCCGCCTGGGTCGTCATTTCCCAGAAGAAGGAAGCGATCGAAGCTGAATTGAAGAACACGACACGCGCCTTGCAAGCCGCTGTTGACGTTGCACTTCTACACCACTTTGACACGATGCAACTGCTGGCTACTGATGCCAGTCTGGACGCAGGCCCACTTGACGACTTCCGCGACAAGGTTCAGCGCGCACTCCTCGTTAATGAGGATTGGCGCAATGTCGCCCTGATTGATCCCAAATCTCACCTGATTGTTTTCAGTGGTCTGCCCATGACGGGTGCAGCAACGCTGACATCTTCGGTCGCCGAAGTGGATGAAGTGAGCAGAACACGAAAGCAGATGATTGTCGGCTTGCTGCCAGTCGGAAAAGTCTTTCTTCAACCCTTGGTTCAGTTCCTGCTGCCCGTGCTGCGTGGCAGCGAGGTTCGCTTCATCCTGAGTGTTGTCATATTTCCCAGATCACTCAGTGATCTGTTTGCAGCGCAGCGCATCCCGCTGACCTGGACCGGCG
>CAIYGK010000120.1 GCA_903925725.1 uncultured beta proteobacterium
CCTGGTGGGACCGCATCTACTGGTGCAAGAACACGCCAAAGAAGAAACTGGAAGTTCCAGCCGATCCGGCAAAGAACATAGAAGCGCAAGATTAACGCAGTAGACAGCCAACAAGCCAACAGCGCAATGGGCTCGCGAACTGAGCATCACACGGCAAGCAATACGCTACAGAATCAGGTCAGGAATGAGCCAAGAAGAGGCAGTGACGCTAGCATGCCAAGACCAGCGCAAAAATACGCAAACAGACTTGTAGTAAAGTGCACGGCCCCATCGCTTGGCAAGCAGTCAAAGCGAATCGGCACCATGCGCAGCTTGCTGGAGAACAGCAGCGCGATGTTGGTGTTCGGACTGATGATTGCCCTGGTCGCCGTCAAGGTCGCTGGCGTGCTAGCTGCTGGCGTGCCAGCAGTTGACGTCAACACAAGACTTTCGCCAAGGTTGGATGCAAGGCGGGCAATGGTCCCCATCGTCCCAAGCGATCCCCAAGGCCAGATTGAGGCGATGGGCCCACTTTTGTACTCGAGCGAATCCAGCACGGTTGCCACATCGCAACCAGCGAAAAAGTAGTCCAGCAGAGTCTGCGCGTACGCATCGCTCTGGGCAATCATCTCCCCTTTTGGGACTACGATCACGTTGTAGCCTTCCCGGGTCAACCCCAGGTCGGCCGCGTTCCAGGTAGACGAATAGCGCCCGCCGATAAATGTCCCGAGGCTCATTTGCACCCCTTGCAAGGCGCCGGGATCGGCTTGGGAATCAGCAGCATCACCCTGCTTGGGTCCATCTCAATCGGATCTTTCGGGAATTCCGGGTCAGCAATGCACTGCGGACAGTTGACAGCTTTCGGCTCACCGCTGACCTGGCCACCGCGAACTGTCACCTCGAAAATCGGCGTCTTGCTGCACAACACGTAGCCCATGCCAACGCCGTCGACTGCCGGATGCGGCGGGTCGTAGTGAATAACCTTGCGCGGCGTGATCAGGTACTTGAACCGCTCTTCGCTGCGTGCGTCGACCTTGCACTTTGGGCAGACTGGAGCGTCGGCTTCAAAGTGAAAGCCTGGGGCCCCGTGCGCCTTCGGTCGGCAGCGGTTATTCCAGCATGTCCAGAGCATCAGAACTTCCTCTCCCGAAATCTTGCATCAATTGATGCAAGATTGGCCGAGGTCGCCATTTGGCTTCGGCTGCTTGGCCGGAGGCTTCCGCTCGGGCTCCGGCTTCTCGTCGCACGGACACACCGCCGGACAAACCCGGGACGGCTTCTCAACGATGGCAACATGGTGGTAGACGTAGTCCGTCACCCACCCGAGCACGAAACCTGCTAGCACGGCGGCGGCATACCGCCAGATTTTGGTCGTGTCAATCGTGATGATCATGGTTTCCTCCCACCGTCATCGTAGCCGCTACATCAGTCTCGCCTGGCCAGCAGGTCAACAATGACCATCAGCACAATGGCGACCACCGTGGTACCAGTCACGACAGCGACAAACAGCAAGGTGGCTGTCATCTCGTCCCCAATCATGTCGCACCGAGAACCTCTTGCGCGCG
>CAIYGK010000121.1 GCA_903925725.1 uncultured beta proteobacterium
ACCCGCAGCACGTCTTCCAGTTCAGGCTCCAGCGTGGCCAGACCGGTGGCGATGTTGACCATGATCGGAAAAAAACTGATCAGGAAAGCAGTCAGGATGGCCGGACCCGCGCCAATGCCAAACCAGACCACCAGAATCGGCACGAAGGCCGCCTTGGGCAGCGCGTTGAAACCGGTCATCAGAGGATAGACAGCGGCATAGGCCAGGCGCGAGCTTCCGATCACGAAGCCGAGCAACACACCCACCACAATCGCGATACCAAAGCCGGCCATGGTGACCCAGTATGTGCGCCAGGCATGCGCAGCGATGATGGCCTTGAACTCCCAGAATTGCGTCCAGATGCGCAGGGGACTCGGAAAGATGAACTCAGAGACCGAAAAAGCCGAGCAAATGATCTGCCACACCACCACCACGCTCAGCAACAGCAGCCAGGGCGACCACAGCTCAATCTGTTTCTGGTTCATGATGACCTTGCCGCTTGGGTGCTGGCACTGTTTTGGCGCATGGCACCTATGTGTCCGCGCAGTTCATGCACGATGTCGGTGAATGCCGGCGTGTAAGTGATCTCGAGATCGCGCGGACGCGGCAGGGGGATTGCCTTCTTCACCACAAAGCGCCCCGGGCTCCTGCTCATCACGTAAACCGTGTCGGCCAGAAAAACCGACTCGCGCAAATCGTGCGTGACCAGGATGACATTGAACTTCTGCTCGGTCCAGAGGTCGCGCAGAATGCACCAGAGTTCTTCCCGCGTGAAGGCGTCCAGTGCGCCAAAAGGCTCGTCAAGCAAGAGCATCTTCGGCTCGTGAATCAGGGCACGACAAATGCTGGCACGCTGCTGCATGCCGCCCGAGAGTTCCCAGGGAAACTTGTCCTCGTAACCACCGAGTCCGACTTTTTGCAGCAGGGCGCGCGCGCGTTCCTCGTATTCCTTGTGCTTCTGCTTGAAACTGCTGCGGTAGGGTTCGACGATTTCAAGTGGCAGCAGGACGTTGTTCACGGTGGTTCGCCAAGGCAGCAGCGATGATGCCTGGAACGCCATGCCCGATATCTTCAGAGGCCCCGTTACCGCCTGCCCGTCAATCAAAATCCGCCCCATGGAGGGCATCTTCAGGCCCGTCGCCAACTTCATGAAAGTCGACTTGCCACAACCCGAGGGCCCGACAATGGCGATGAACTCGCCACGGCGCACCGACAGGTCAATCGCCTCGACCGCAAACTGGTTTTGCTTCAGCAGTTCGTCGTTATAGGCGAGCCAGACGTCCCGAAAATCGACAAACCACTGGGCAGCTGGCTCTTGCATCTTACTTTTTGGGCAAAACGTTGAGATCCGCCTTGGACGGCAGGTAGGCACTGGTCCAGATCGCATCCGGATTGACACGGGTCTTGGTGTTGTAGGCGTCCGATACCTGTGAGGCCATCAGCGACAGGCGCGGGCCATTGATCTGGCCGAAGCCCTCGGCACGCGCATTGGCGCTGTTGATCACGGTGTCAATGGCCAGTTTGAGACGCCGCGTTTCGAGTTCGACGTTGATGATGCCGTCACGCGCTTTCACATCCTGGATCGAGGCCGCCGGATTGCCAATCACGTCTTTCATGCCTTTGGCAAACGCCAGCAGGAAGGCCTTGACCGCCGCCGGGTTCTCTTTGAGCATCTTTGGCGAGGCAATGATCGCGTTGCCGTACAGCTTGACACCAAACTCAGGGTAGGGCATGACGACCACATCCTCCACCTTCACACCACGCGCCTCGAGATTAAGCAGCGAGGTGAAGGTGAAGCCGGTGATGGCGTCCACATCGCCGCGCACCAGCATGGTCTCGCGCAGTGGCGGATCCATCGCAGTCCACTGAACATTGCTGATGTTGTTGGCCTTGGCAAAGATCGGAAAGGCGCGCCGGCCGGCGTCGAACACCGGAGCGCCCAGCTTCTTGCCACTCAGGTCTGCAGGTGTCTTGATGCCGGACTTCTTGAGCACCATGACCGAGGCCGGTGTGTCGTTGTAAACCATCATGAAGGCCACCGGCTTGTTCGGCGCGTCCGGGTTGTTGGCATGGAATTCCATCAGGGCTGCAAGATCGGCAAAACCCATGTCGTAGGCACCGGAAGCAACGCGGGTCACAGCGCCGCCGGAACCATTGCCCGCGTCCACCACGACGTCCAGCTTCGCGTCCTTGAAATAACCCTTGGCAACGGGCGTCAGGAACAGGGCGGCCGGGCCTTCAAAGCGCCAATCCAGCTGAAACTTGATGGGTGTGCTCTGCGCCTGCGCACTGGCAAAGCCAAGGACAGCGGCACAAGCCGCAATGGTTTTCAGCAAAACGCGCTTTTTCATTTGAACTCCAGCAGTAAATACGTTGAACAGGTTGAAGCAATAAAGGTGCCAGAGAACACCAGGCACCCGGAAAACAATCTATTGTCACCGAACAGCAGGCGTCGCAAAATCACCGACTGAAAAAATGTTTACACTTTGATCGACCACAACGGTTCACGCCAAGCTCCCCAAAACCACCATGACTCAAACCAGCAATACTGTGCGCTTTGTACTCGATGGCGCCATCGTCAAAGTCGGCAGCCAGCACTTCAACACGACGGTGCTTGATTACTTGCGCGAGCACCTGCACCGCACTGGCACAAAGGAAGGTTGCGCTGAAGGCGACTGTGGCGCCTGCGTCGTGCTGATCGGCGAGCTCAATACCGATGGCTCGGCGATCACTTACGCCGGCGTCAACAGTTGCCTGCAACTGGTGCCCACGCTTGATGGCAAGTCGGTCAAAACGGTGGAGAGCCTGCAGCGCGCCAATGGCCAGCTGCACCCGGTGCAACAAGCCATGGCAGAGAGTCACGGCACGCAGTGCGGCTTTTGCACGCCTGGCATCGTGATGAGTCTTACCGGTTTGCTGCAAACTGTCTCCCATCCCACACGCAATCAAATCAACGACGCGCTGAGCGGCAATCTGTGCCGCTGCACCGGCTACAAACCGATCATCGATGCTACGCTGAAGGCCAGTGAAGCTCCGGCTGAACAACTCCTACTGGACGACCGCGCCGACCTCAAGTTGCTGCAACAACTTCGTCAGGCGCGCAAGCTGCCGGCCGTGCTGCGATCGGTGCAGGGCCAAACCTTTTTCGCGCCGACCAGCGTAGCTGCGCTGGCCGACTACCTGTTGCAACACCCGCAGGCCACGCTGCTGGCCGGCAGCACCGAGATCGGTCTGCAGGTCAACAAGAATTTTGCGCATCCGCAAGACATCGTCTACCTCGGCCAGGTCAGCGAATTGCGCACGATTGAAGACGACGCCAAACACTGGCGCATTGGCGCTCAGGTGTCACTCACCAGCGTGCTGGAACTGGTCAACGACGCCTACCCGGACTTTGCTGAAGTGCTGCGCCGCTTCGGGTCACCGCCGATCCGCTCCACCGCCACGCTGGCCGGCAACATTGCCAATGGCTCGCCGATTGGCGACAGCATGCCCTGCCTCTTGGCCCTGGGTGCCACCCTGCTGCTGCGCCGGGGCGAGACCACACGCACGCTGGATCTGGGCGAGTTCTATACCGGTCAGAAGAAGAATGCGCTGCAGGGTGGCGAATTCATCGAAGCGATCCAGCTTCCCAAGCCAGGCCCCGGAAAAGTGTTTCGCGCACACAAGGTCAGCAAGCGCTTTGAGCAGGACATTTCGGCCACTTGTTGCGCCATGACTTACCAGCTGGTCGGCGGCAAGTTCACGCAGGTCCGACTGGCCTACAACGGCCTGGCGCCCTCGCCCTGTCGCGCACCCAAACTGGAAGCGCTGATTGAAGGCCGTACACCGGATGCGGTCAGCGCAGCGGAACTGGACCAGGCGATAGCCGCGAGCTTCACGGCCCGCGACGGGTTGCGCGCGAGCTGGCAATACCGCTCTCTGCTGGCGCGCAACCTGGTGCTGCAGTTTGTTGAAGAAGCCACGACCCCTGCCATGGAGACTGCCCAATGAACGCCCCGACCTTAATCGAAGAGCTGACCCGCGTGGCGGAACTGGGACGCGAATTACCCCACGAATCGGCGCTGCTGCACGTCACGGGTCAAGCCACGTACACCGACGACATCCCGGAGCTGCGCGGAACGCTTTACGCCGCACTGGTGCTATCACCGGTGGCGCACGGAGAACTGTTGGGCGAAGGCATTGACCGCGCTGCGCTGCTGGTCCAGCCCGATGTCGTCGCTGTTTACACAGCCAGGGACATTCCCGGCGAGAACAACTGCGGCCCCATCGTTCACGACGATCCGTTTCTGGCCAGCAGCAAGGTGGAGTTTCTGGGTCAGTCGGTGGCGGTGGTCGTAGCGCACAGCATGCTCGGCGCCCGCAAGGCCGCCAAGAGTGCCAAGGTCGCGGTCAAGGAGTTGCCCGCCATTCTGAGCATCGATGACGCTCTGGCACAGCAGAGCTTCGTCATGCCATCCAAGGGCATCACGCGCGGTGAGCCGGAGCAGAGAATTGCTGGCGCACCGCACCGCATCCAGGGACGCACGAGTTGCGGCCAGCAGGAACAGTTTTACCTGGAAGGCCAGATTGCGTACGCCGTGCCGCGCGAGGACAACCAGCTCACGCTGTTTGTGTCGACCCAGCATCCGGACGGCAATCAGCGCGAGGCAGCCGCTGCCCTGAATCTCTCGGCCAAGGATGTCGAAGTGATCTGCCGGCGCATGGGTGGCGGCTTCGGCGGCAAGGAGGGCAACTCCAGCATCTTCTCGCAAAGTGCGGCGCTGGCCGCCTTCAAGCTCAAGCGCCCGGTCAAGCTGCGCGTGAACCGCGACGACGACATGATGATCACCGGCAAGCGCCACGACTTTCGCATCGACTACGACTGCGGCTTCGATGACAGCGGTCGCATTCTGGGCATCGACGTGGTGCTGGCCTCGCGCTGCGGCTACAGCACGGACTACTCGGGCCCGGTAAACGACCGTGCGCTGCTGCACATCGACAACTGTTACTACCTGCCTCATTTGAAGGTCATAAGCCACCGCTGCAAGACCAACATGCAAAGCGCCACCGCTTTTCGCGGCTTCGGCGGCCCGCAAGGCATGTTCGGCATCGAGACCGTGATCGAGGAGATTGCACACAAGCTTGGCAAGGACCCACTGGAGATTCGCCGCGTCAACCTGTACCGGGATCCCGCACTCTCAGGCGACGCCGGTTCCATGACCACGCAATATGGACAGACCATCGAGGACTGGATTGGCGACCAGGTGATTGATCAGGTGGCAAGCCTGGCCGACTATTCCGCCAGGCGCGAGGCCGTTGCCAGCTTCAACGCGCGAAGCAAACACCGCAAGCGTGGTCTGGCGCTGGTGCCACTCAAATTCGGCATCTCGTTTACCGCCACCATGCTCAATCAGGGCGGCGCGCTGATCAACGTTTACCAGGACGGCTCTGTCAGTGTGAACCACGGTGGCACCGAAATGGGCCAGGGGCTGAACACCAAGATGGCACAGGTTGCAGCCGACGGTCTGGGCATCCCCGTGAGCCTGGTGCGCGTCACCGGCACGGATACGCAGAAGGTGCCCAACGCGAGCGCCACGGCGGCTTCCAGCGGTGCCGACATCAATGGCGCGGCCATCAACAATGCCTGCGACCAACTGCGTGCCAGGCTCAAGCCCGTAGCGGCGCGGCTACTGGGGTGCGAGGCGGCGGCCGTGGAATTTGGTGCCGGATTTGCACGCACCGCTTCTGGCACAGCAGCACCGGTGCCCTGGCAGAAAGTGGTCCTGCAGGCCTGGCTGGACCGTGTCAGCCTGAGCGTCACAGGCTTTTACATGACGCCCGACATCCAGTACGACTTCAACACGCTGCAGGGTCGTGCCTTCTACTACTACTGCTACGGGGCGGCGGTGAGTGAGGTCGAAATTGACACCCGCAGCGGTGAATGGTGGCTAAAGGCCGTTGACATCGTGCACGACGTCGGGCAGAGCATCAACCCGGCCATCGACAAGGGCCAGATTGAGGGTGCCTACATTCAGGGCATGGGCTGGTTGACCATGGAAGAGTGCATCTGGGACAAGCACGGCAAGCTGCTGACACACGGCCCGAGCACCTACAAGATTCCGGTCGCCGGCGATGTTCCGGAACACTTCAAAGTCAGTTTGTTTGATGGCAGGAACGTGAAGCCCACGCCGTATCGCAGCAAGGCCACGGGGGAGCCGCCCTTGATGAACGCCCTGTCAGTATTCTTCGCCCTGCGTGACGCCGTCAGTGCCTCGGCACAGCACCGCACTCGTGTCGATCTGGTGGCACCTGCCACACCCGAGCGCATCCTGCTGGCATGCGAGCGGGCCAAGGCGCCGATCAGGCCCTGATCGACCGCACCAGAGCGCGCAGGTCGGCCTCGAATTGCGGACGGTTTGCCGGAGCCGGCATCCTGGCAGCCAATTCGTTCTTCGAGTACATCGTATGAAGCGCGTCGTAAGCCAGCGCGTAGCGCTTGTGCGGCATGACGTAGCGGCATTTGCTGCCGCCGCGCTCAACTGAATAGATCACGGTGCCATCGGGCTCCTGTGCATACCTCAGACCGGTAGCCACGCCGTCCAGAACAAGACTGTTATCCGTGTTGAAATTGATGCTCATAAGTGCTCCGTTTAGTAAGGCCCGATTGATTTCGTCAATGGGGTCAGTTTGAGCGCTTAGGGAGCGGATAGGAATGAGTTGGAAGCACCCTTTTCGAGTGATTCTTGTACTAGTTTCAGATGCACGATAGCTAGTACACGACTACCAGACGCACTGGCAAAAAACTTCGTTGCCGGCGTCTAGTCCTGCGGTTTGATCACGGGTCCGACGACCCCTTCGAGGTTCGAAACGACGGCCTTGCGGTACTCGGAGACGTAGAACTCCACCGCCCGCTCACGGTCTTCTTCAGACCCGTTCTGCGACAGGAAGTTGAAGGCGTTGTAGCGCCCGGCGGCGAACAGAATGGCAGCGCTGACCTCGCCGCCGCCCTCCTCTTCGGCCAACTGGTTGGCAAGATGGATGAACTTGTCTACAAGCTTGAGGAATTCGGGAGGGTAAGACATATCAAACGAGCGCCTGACCGAAACGTTCCAGCCGGGGCAGCCAAAGTCCCAGTATATCGACCGACAGGAGCACGCGAACGGCTTTGCCAATGAGCAGATGGCGTGGCACCAGGCCGATGTAGCGCGAGTCTGCACTGTTGTCGCGGTTGTCTCCCAGCATCAGGTACTGTCCCTCGGGAACAAGCTGCGTTTCAAAGTTGTCGCGTGCCAGCACGCCAGGCAGCCACTGAATCAGGTGCTTCTCGCCGATCACCTGCTCCACACGGAGCTTGGCCTGCCAGGGCGCATCCAGCGCAGCGCGGCTCGGCTGCTCCTGCGGCGCACTGTAAGTGGCAAATTCATCGTTGATGATGAGTTGTTTGTCCTGCATCGCGACCCGGTCCCCCGGGATGGCGACGATTCGTTTGATCAGGCGCACACCATCGCGCGGCGAAGTGAAAGTCACGATGTCGCCACGCTGCGGTTCGCCCAGCGGCAGCACGATGTGGTCCGTCAATGGCAGCTTCAGGTCATAGGCCAGTCGATTGACCAGCACCACATCACCTTCCAGAATATTCGGGTGCATGGAGCCCGACGGAACCGGATTCCAGTCCGCCACAGCGGTCCGAAACAAGCCCAACAACAGCATGAATGCCAGAAAACCCCGGTTCTGACGAATCAGGTTTCTCATGTTGAACTCAGGAAGAATGCAGCATTGGCGAGTTGGACTCCAGCGGCACAAAGATCCACAGCGCCAGATAGGCAAGGAAACCAAAGCCCATACACATCATGACGGTGAACACGATGCGCCAGACCCAGGACTCCATGCCGGTAGAGTTCGCCAGTCCGCCGCAGACACCACCGACCCAGCGGTCGGAGGCTGAGCGGCGCAGACCGTTGATCCCCTGCAACACCGGCTCAGTCGGGTAAGGCGTGTTCAGCAGTTTGTTCTTGGCACGCTGGAATTCGTCGGCGCTGATACTGGCGCGGTCACGCAGTTGTTCCAGTCGGGTCAGGTCATCGGCAATAGACATGGTGTTCTCCAAAAAGTGGGCGGCATGGCTGACCGCATGAGCCGAACTCTAGTTCAGACCACGGGTCCGGACAAGCCCCGGTGCGATGAAATGCAGAAAAAGGTGGCCAGAAAGTCAAATCAGGCGACCAGACCAATCAGCGCCTCAGTCCGCCGGGTTGATCAGTGAATTCAGGACCA
>CAIYGK010000122.1 GCA_903925725.1 uncultured beta proteobacterium
CATCCGCCCTTGCCTAAAACCCATGCCCACTGCGGCCTGGATCAACCCACCACTTGAGCAAAGGAAAACGACTGAAACAACACAACCATGCGCAGTAAATTTATGACGCAAGGTGTAGCAAAGTCATTGACACATTCCGGGCGGCTATGCGGTAGCCTGATTGGCTGAAACCCCCAACCGTCAAGTTTCGTGCGAACAGATTGACGGAGCCACTGGCTCTAGCACCAAGTCCGGTCCTTCCACCACCTTCGCAAAGGCGGACATGGGATTCCCGACTTGAATTATTGGTCACCGGACAAAAGGAGTTCAAAACAGAAGCAGCTGTGAGAGGTTCGGATTCAAACTGGACCAAGTTGCCCTCTTTTGGTATCGAAGGACCGCCACCAAAATCGACTGTGCCAGACTCTGATCCGCTGAACCATTTTGAGCAGCAGCAGATTCCGCCAGGAGTTGGACCACGACACTTGGCCGACTGATCCTAAATTTTACTGGCTCCAGTCGGGCGATCTTTTCTGCCAACTCGTTGGCCTGGACCAAGACCTGCTGCGCTTTCTTGAGTGGTGTCTTCTCACGTCTGGGCAATATGTGACTCTGGTCGTCGTAACCTGCTGCCGTACCCAAGGCATATGCAACATGAAGCCCGCCATTTAGGCTCAGAGGCCAGAGCAACGTCATCAAAGCCGTCAGCCCCACTGGTCTAGCCGGTACCACCGCTACAGACTGGGATGCCGAACGCATCTGCTCGCTACTTCGGGCTACCCGCCCATCCACCCAGGCTGCGAACTGGACTTCAATAGGCATAACTTCCTGAGGTGAGTCCGACATCGCCAGTTCGACACCGCAACCGCACGCGCCTAAACGTGATCGATTCCAAGACAGAGCGCTTTGACAGTAGTGGCAACGATCGATCAGTGTCCTGCGATGCCTGGTGCAGACCACTACCAAGGAGATGTCCCAGGGGATCACACAATGTTCATCTGCCGCGAGGCATTCTGGGCAAACACGGGGATAGGCGCGGTTTAGGAAGTAGCTTCTGCCCATAGACTGTCCGGCATACGAATAGCCCTGTTCACGGCGACCGGTGGCGGTGTGACCCAGCGCGAACTCAAGCAGTGTTTCATTCGCACCAAACCAGCGATGCAGCATTGGTGCATCAGCAGCATCGAGTGTCGCGAATCGGCTTTTGCCCAACCACGTCTTGAGAAGCGGCAAACCGTGAAGGCCATTCTCCTGCGCCATTCGCAGAGCGTAACCCTGGCCAGACTCGCAGGGGCGAATGGAATCCTGAAAGGGAAAACTCAGTTCCTGCAGGTCCATCGTGCGCTTGGTGAGCGAGTGGTTGGCGAGAAGCGCGTTGTTGTCGCGAAGGCTATCCGAACCGACTTCACTCGCGGATCTAAGGTGCTTCACGATCTGCCCGATTACTCAAACTGATTACCTGGTGCGCCGGCTTGTCTACGCATTGCGTTCTTTTCTGCGCGGATAGCCTGCAGTGCAGCGCTTAACCGCAACCGGTCAGCGGGACGTAACCTGTCACTCCAACGTCCAAGATCAACAGCCGCAGTTGCTGGCGTTACCATTTCGTCGCGAAACACTGCACCATTGAGCTGCAATGGAGGTGGCTTGGGCATTGGCAATCGCCTGATGCACATGTCGTCCCAAAGAATCTCATGCTCGCCAGTGATCCAGCGATCCGCCAATGAATCCACACGCGGTCTTGCAAGAACAGCATTCACGTAGGGATCAAGGTCAAGCTTCAGCTGCCGGTCATCCGAGACGTAAGCATGCTGCAATCGAGCCAGCAACTCCTCCATTAAGAGCCTGGACGGTTCGCCGGTACTATCAACGATGGG
>CAIYGK010000123.1 GCA_903925725.1 uncultured beta proteobacterium
CTACGGCAGTCTCATTCAAGCACAAAATCTTAGTGGGGTTGTTTGGGGGGTAGAACGATTTTCATATCGTGCATCATTGGCTAACTGGCGGAGAGGGTGGGATTCGAACCCACGGTACCTTGCGGTACGCCTGATTTCGAGAGCGCCGCGCCGTTAAAAATCTTTATAAATCAATGCGTTAAAACTCTATTCTAACACTTTGCAAATTCTTTGCAAAACCTCTGGCGCAATTTCCAGTAAAATTGCTTATGAACGAACTTATCGAAAAATTCGATATCGAGGACGGACTATACATCTACCTACAGCGCAACAGTAAGGTTTGGCTGGCACGGTTCAAGATTGCTGGCAAGTGGATCTCACGCACGACCAAACAGCGCGAAAAGGCCAAGGCAATCACCGGTGCGATCAGGGTTAAAGCCGAGTGCGACATCAAGCATGAACACGGCATAGCAATTCAGACCAAGGCGTTCAACCATGTTGCCGAACTTGCTATGCAGCGAATGGATGAGTCGCTGCCGGGCACAAAGGGCAAAGGCTCATTCGCGGATTACAAGCTGTTTCTGGGCAAGTATCACATCCCATTTTTCGAGCGCACGCACATCACCAGCATCGACCGCGCAAAGCTGATGGAGTTTGATGCGTGGCGGGTGAAGAAGTCTGGCAAGCCGCTCACGCAATCCACCTTGAAAAGTCACAACGCCGCGATGCAGCGGGTGTTTGATGAAGCGGTCATTCGGAAGTGGATGGTGCCGGGTCAGATTCCTGATCTGTCTGCTGCATCTGGTGCCCCCGGCGCACGGCGCGACTATTTCACCGCTGACGAAGTATCGAAGATCACGAAGGAATTTGATGGCTGGATCGGCGAGGGTCGAACGCCGCACACACGTAGCATCCGCGAACTGCTGTATTTTTACTTTCAGTTTGCCGTCTATACCGGCCTGCGTCCAGGCACCGAAATGGATAACTTGCTGTGGAGCGATATTCAAATCAACGAGAAGCATGAGTTTCCACATGCCGTCATTACAGTGCGTAAAGGCAAAACGACGCTGCACACCGGGTCGCGCACCGTGGTCGGGTACCACGGCTTGATGGACATGATTTTGGATATGTACGCCACTTCGCTTGACGGAACGGATACGGAGGACGGAGTGCCGAATGATTTTGATCCGCTGGTATTTCGGCTGCCAAATGGTGAAACGACTGACCAACTTGGGCGGAACTTTACGGCTCTATTGAAGCGGCTTAAGCTTGAAAACGGGCCGGGTGGCAAGCGCACTCTGTACTCACTGCGCCACACTTACATCACCATGAAGTTGCTTGAAGGCGTGCCGGCGGCAGTGATCGCGAAGCAATGCGGGACCAGTACCGCCATGATCGAACTGCACTACAGCCACGTCACGCCGCTGATGTACACCAAGGAGCTGATCGGCAACGAGGCAGGAGAACTGACCAAGCTCGTGCGGCTATACGCGGATCTTCTGTAAAGCCAACAGCCGCCAGACTCCTTTCTTCAAGCAAGTAATGTCGATGAAGTCAGGCTAGCTGCTTCATACTTTCAGCGGTGAATGGATGTGTTCAGCGTTTGCCGAACGAAACGTTGAGGCTATAAATCTTTGGTGGGTAAGGGGTAAGTAGCCAAGCGGTTGGTTTCATGCCCTCGACGTTTCATGTGTTTCGTCGGGTTCTTGGCATGGGATCGTTGAAACGTTGAGGCCATAAATCTTGGCTGGGTAATGGGTAGGCAGCCAGCGGGTTGGTTTCATGCCCCCGACGTTTCATGCTTTTGTGAGGTGTTTCGGTCTTTTTGACCGATATCTCGTTTTCCCTATTCCAAACAATTGCAGTTTGACTATGATGTTTTTGCCTGCCCGTTGCTTAAATCACGACGGAACAGGACTCACGGTGCAAGCCGTGCGAGCACCGTATGGGAAAGGCGAGCCATGGACGAAAGAGCCATGGACGCTGGAACCGGCAGTGCCTCCGGGAGAAGGTCTCTGGTGTGCACACGGTGTAGATTGGAGAGTAATATGATTTTTACAAAAAACAAAGAAGGATTTCAACGCCAAGCAATCATCGAGTCGGAGGAGAGCGCCAACACGGCGTTCAGCGTCGAACCGATGAGTGCCAAGCCATTGGATGTTCAAGAGGTACTGGACCAGGCTAATACCCTGCGTTCTGAGGCGTCAAAAGACTGGCAACAGTTCCATGTCGCTGGCCGTAATGCAACGATGCAAACGATGCAGAAGGTCTACGCCTTGTACTACGTGGTCATGCATAGTGACACGAAGGACAAGATTCTTGGACAAATGAAGGCAAAGTTGCCGGAGAAGAAAGTACGCGAAAACACGAAAGAAGCCGCAATATTCATTCGCTATGTGTTCCAAGACTTTGATGACAAACAGGTTCACGTGTACAGCACGAGCCTGGAAGTCGGATTTAGCAAGCTGATCGAGCCTAACGGTTTTGTCACTTGGGTCGAGGGGAGCACAGGTGGGTTTGAGGGCATTCGTGCAACCGCTACAAAAGCCGCCGGGGACACGTCGAAGGCCGAACTTTGGGAAATGGGAATGGGTTGGGCTCGTGGAGCGGATGAAGTTGAAACCGTGAAAACGGACGATTGGGATGAGGACGAACCGTGCCGCATTCTGATTGCGATGCCAAATGGTGATGGAACTGCCAGTGTTAAGGACACCAAACTGACTCTGGAGCATGTCAAGTCCGTGCTTGTAATCTACTCGAAAGCAGTCGCTGAACGCAACAAGCCGAAAGGCAAGAAGCGTCGCAGCCTGTCGGAGATCGAGAAGAAAGCAAGGGTTCAGTTGAAGATGGACCTGTCTTACCAAGAACAACTGGTAAGCGAGTACCGCTTCGATCTGAGCCACGCCACAAAGCATGACAACTTGATTGACAAAGAAAAGGCGGAGTCAAACCTCTGTCTGGCCCAAGTCAAGATAGTCGGCATCAAAGCATCCATCAATGCGCTTGGTGCCGAGGGTGGTGCAGAGTGACTGAACATGAGCTTGGTAAAGCGATGAAGGAAAACTTCGGCTCGTTTGGCGAAGTCTGCTTTTGGCTTTGTCGGTACCGCAAGGTTGCTGGCAAAGTCACCGACAACGAAATAGAGGGAGCCTTCGAGGCTCTCTCGGGTCGGCATCGCAAGTGCTTCAACAAGAAGGCATTTATTGCCTATTGTCGCGAACCCGACTAAGTAGACGTTAAAAGTCCCTGTTACCGAAAGGTGGCAGGGACTTCTTTATTGAAGAAATCAAACCAGTTCCACAGCCGCACGCTTCTGGTTGTCATTTACGTCGATATAGGCCTGTGTGGTCGAGATGTTCCGGTGTCCGGCCAAGGACATCAACACACGAACGCCAACGCCTTTGCTGGCAAGGTTCGTGATGAATGAGCGGCGACCGCTGTGGCTGCTGGCACCCTCGATGCCGACTGCGCGGTAAAGATGGTGGAAGTGCTGGCACAGCGTGTTGGCGTCGAAGCCCTCCCGCATCCGCTTTTGCGTGTAGAACAGCTTCTGGCTATTGTTGACTGGCCTGTATAGCGCAAGATACTTGGTCAGCTCTTTTTGCAGCTTGTCGCCGACGAAAACGACCCTTGCAAAGTTGCCCTTGGTTTGCTCCGCGTCCAAGCGGATTTCGTTCCGCACGCTGCCGTCTGCGTCCAGCACGTCGTTGATGCGTAGCGCAGCCACCTCCCCAACGCGCAGTCCCGCCAAATGCGTGATCAGCAGCATGGCGCGGTTGCGTGCAGCGTGCTTGCGCGTGGCAACGTAGTCCAGCACGCGGCGCAACTCTTGCTGGGTCAGTGTTTTTGCTTGGCTCATTTTCGCTCTCTTCCGACAATCAAAGTTAAACAGAGCTGTAGTGTGTTTTCTTTGGTAACGGTTGGGCAACCGCTGCAACGAGTCCTGGCAAATCGGCGGGTTTCTATATTTAACAACGACTTGCAGCGCAGATCAAAGCTTCTGCACATTTCCTTTGATTTAGCCCTGCCCTTCCGACGGTCGCGTAAATCCCACACTCAGCGCCAGCATGCAGTCCAGCCCTGCAAGCGTTGGGAGCGGCATCTCGCTACTCTAGTAGCTGAGCCGACTAAGCGATGCGCTGTTGGGACAATTTGAGATGTGATGAACGTACGGGGTGGGCGACTCCGATATGCAATCTGAGAGAATCCAGTTTTCACAAAAAGACTGGTCTTCCCCAATGGCATCACCTTACGCTGGCAAGCCCATAACTCAATGGACAGACGTTACCCGCGCGTTGATCGATGCACATCCCCTCAAGCTCAACGTCATCCACGACGCGGCTCTGACGTCATGGTCACGGCTTTGGAGCACCAGGGTGGGCGATGCGACCTTGGGTTTCCCATTTGCAGAGGTCGACCCACCCGCAACGGTTGTAGGTTACTTTTTTGAGAAACTGTTTGCCAAGGAGCTGGCCGCCCTCTACCCGAAGATGTGGCGTGGTGGCAAAGGGTCGGAGAAGGACTTGCACTGCCTGAGCGACGACGCACTGTCGGTTGAGATGAAGGCATCCGGACAACTCGGCTACAAGATCTACGGCAACCGCAGTTACGGGCAGCAAGTTGAGAATGCTGAAGCCGCAAAGAAGGACAAATCGGGCTACTACATCACGATTAACTTCCACGGCCAAACGCTCACGATGCTTCGTTTTGGCTGGATAGACGCTGACGACTGGCAAGCGCAGAAGTCCGCTACTGGACAGATGGCTGGTCTCGCAGATGACGTGTACAGGCACAAGCTCGTGACCATCCCCGGACCCTACATACTCAATGGCCCGGTACAACTTGTGGAGGGTGTTGGGCCTAAGGCCTCAGGGGAACTAATGGCGGCGGGACTGACAAGCATCGGCCAACTTGTGACCGCGAAAATCGTACCTGCCCGGTACGCAAAACTACATGCCGCAGCCCGAGAACGCTACAAGGGGCTGTACTAGAACTGCAACGCAGTTTGACGCTGGGCGTCCGCGATGCGTTCAGCCGCGATGGCGCAGTAATCCTCACGGATTTCAAAACCGATGGAATAGCGTCCCCACCGCAAGCAGGCGTCAATTGTGGAGCCTGAACCTAAGAACGGGTCAAGTACGATGCCATCAACAGGCGAAAAGCCCTTGATCGAACGCTCGCACAGGTCAAGCGGGAACTGCGCCGGGTGCGGTGTGCGCTCTTTCGAAGCACGCCCTTCGCCGGATGTAACTTTGGCGATTTGCCACACGTCGGACGGGTTCTTTCCGATCGTGTTGCATCGTAGCTTGCCCTTCTTCTTTTGATTCGGGTACGCCACGTCTGGGTCGCGGATGTCGTCAAGATTGAAGCAGTAGTGCTCGGCGTCTTTGACGTACCAAAGCAGCTTCTCATTTCTGGGTGACAGGAATTTCTTAGCCGCAACGCCCGCCCCGTAGTTCCAGACAATCTCTTGTTGAAGGAAGAACGGCACACGGTTCCACAGAAGGTACGGAATCGGGATCGACTTGGCGCGGTCGAGAAGCGATACGTAGCCCACGTTCAGAAGCAACGCACCATCGGCGGATGTGGCCCGGTAAATGCCGTTGATCCATTCGACGCACCAGTCGATGAATTCATCGATCGGACGCACCGTTTCGTATTCCTTGCCAATGTTGTATGGAGGCGAGGTGAAGGTGAGGTCAACACTCCCAGCGGGAATCTGAGCTAATATTTCTCTGCAATCACCCTCGTAGATGGCGTGACGTTCGCCACGGAACTTCGGTGCCCCCAGCGCGGCAAGCAGCGTTTCAAAGCGGGCCTGAGCGCACACGGCAACGTGGCGGGTTGCATCAACTTCGACCAGCAAGGGGTCCATAAGAGCTTGATACATCGGACTATCTTCCATTTTTCGGTTCCACGGGGGTGTCTACGCCCGCCGTCGGCAACAACCGTTTAACGAGGTACGCTTGCACCGCCTCCCGAACGACCCAAGCCACCGATACTCGATGCTCTGTCGCGATGCGCTCAAGGTCTGAATACTGATCCTCAGCAAAGCTCACTGAGGCACGCGTGGTGCGTTCTGCTGGGGCTGTGTAGGACTGAATACGTCGATTTGCCATTGTTGCTGATTGTGTTGAAAACGAGTCATTGTGCACCAAAGTGCACCAAGTTGATGCATTATACTGGGTCTGAGTCAAGATTCCGATAATTTGGCGCTTTGTTTTCAATGAAGTACCTGGCTCTAGCGTAAATTTTCTGGCACGCTTGACCGTGAATCTCAGTCATAGCTACTGCACTACGGACAGCAACTGCCCGCATGTAATCCTGCTTTCACTCGGCGCTAACTTCAGTCCGCGTCAAATGCTGCATAGGGGATTTGCGTATTTTCGAAATCCCACACTGCCACGTTTCCTCTCTGCCCAGCCTCTTTCAAGCTGTAGCCCAACCACCCTTCAGCCTTTCTCGTGTCGCCACCCATAACGTCGTGCCAAATGTTGTCGCGCTGCTTCGCATGGTTGACCCAGCAATTGCGGAACATGGTTTGAAATTCAGCATCGGTAGTGTCTTGCGGCAGGTTGCCGAATGCAAAGTTGTAGTGCAGCGTCAAGTCGCGGTCGGTGCTGACCAGTGACCCCTCGAGCGTTGCAATCAGCATCGGTCGGTAGAGCAGCGGCTTGCGCGTTGACAAGTTGCCTCCGAACAATTCCTTGTTCAAGCAGTTCCGGAAATGGCGGCAATCTTGCTTGGCCCTTTCAACAATCCGCAGCATGCCAAAGTCGCTGCGCTCAAACGTCTTGTAGCGTGTGTGCGCGACCACAGCATGTGTGATGCGGTGGCTATGCTGCTGGAGAAATTCGGTTATCGCCAACACCTCAGTTTTTGTTTTACTGTCCATGCAGCTATTTATATGATCCCGCATTTTTTGGTTGCAGATCAAGAATCAACCGAGTCAAATCGTGCTGCTGAGGACTGCAAGCCATCCGGACAGCGTGCACGCCAGTGTCAGCAGCGCGTCAAAATGCCCCTACACGCGGCGCATCGTGGCCTTCAGCTACACAGGGCGCTGGAACGATAAACAAACGTGTGTTGAATGTCGGAATCGCGCGGTTCCCAACAGCCGTTGCTTTCAACCCTGGCGGGGCGCTGTCGTGTAACACGACACTGGCAGCAGCGCCGCGACGTGCTCTCAGTACTCGTCCGGCAGCAGCAGGCAGGTTGAACTGCGATCTGCTTCCGTGATCACCCACACCTTGCCCTGACTGAATTTGTATGAGCTGAAAACGCGCAGGTCATGCTGGACGGCGTGAACATTTGCGGCGACGTCATCAGCACTCAAGTCACCCCAGTCACCGGCTGCGTGGCGACCAAGCAGCAACAGCGGGTCGATCTTGTGTTCCTCGCAGAATTGCAAAGCCCCCGGCGTTGCTACGACTGATCCAAGTTTGAAAAGTCCCATGTGCGCTCCTTGTTTGATAGCGCACGTTATGGTCGATCTGCTGCTTGGACAACCTGAATCTATCGTGGGCCATGGCACTTCGTGGCTCTTTTCTCACGGTCTGCGGAATCTGCCACTGCTTTCTTAAAGAAAGCAATTTCCGGTCGACCTTTTGTCAGTCTGAAAACATACTAGCGTTGCTATCAACATAGGAGCAACGAAATGACAGCACTACTGAAACTTAAACTCGTGAGCGTTCAAGCAGGTCAGAAATCTCCGACCGTCTTGCGTAGAAACAAGCTGACTGGGAAACTCGAAGACCAAATTCGGCTTGCAAAAGCCGCTAACGCAGGCGGCGTTTATGCAGCAAAAAAGGTGAAATTTGTCACCGATGCAGAGACCGGTGAGCGCAAGCAGGTTGAACTTGCGCGGCGCGTGAAACCGTGGTTTTTTGCGACGCCAAATGGCAAGCTTGCCTTGACACTGCGCTACGGCGCGAAGCAGCTTGAAATCGTCAAGGGCAAGAACGCCATCGAAGTGGCAGGCATGGATGATCTTATTGCAACGCTGGAAATCATCAAGGAAGCAGCGCAAGCCGGCGAGCTTGACGCGCAGATCGAGCAAGTCAGTGGTGCGCTGCGTGCTGGCTTCGCCAAGAAGAAAAAGTGAGGTGACGGGATGAACACGTACAAAGCAAATGTGCGTGTCGCCCGATCCGGCGGCATTGGCACGATGATGGTCTGGGTGCAGGTGAACGCACAAAACAGGATCGCAGCACAGTCCCTACTGGAAGCGCAGTACGGTCGTGGCAGCGTCGTGCATGGGCCGACGCTGGTCGCCTGACTCGGCAGTTGCTCAGAAATTTCGAAAATGACAATGAACAAGGAGTGAGTGATGAATGCATATTTGGCGAACATTCGGCTGACAGTTTCGGATGGCAGCACAAAGGTTGTGCAGGCGCTTGTCAGCGCACGCAACCCAAACGACGCGAGGCTGTTGCTGGATGCGATGTATGGCTTCGGAAAAGTCATCAGCAACCCTGTAAAAATGCCCTACTAGCTCAGCCCACGCCCCCTATAAATACAGTGTGTATATACGGGGGCTTATATGACGCTGGAAGAGATTAAACAGAGTGGCGCTGCTGAACAGCGCGTGAAACGGATGAAGGATCAGGCCAAGGCTGC
>CAIYGK010000124.1 GCA_903925725.1 uncultured beta proteobacterium
GCCGCTTTCTGGCGCATGGAGATCTGGTTGGCAGGATCAATCAACTGCTGGGCGCCCTGGACACTGACGACGTGCGCGAGTTGGCCAAAGTCGGGGCGGAAATCCGTGCCCTGGTCGAGGTGCAACCGTTTCCGACTGACCTTGAACAGGCGATTCGCGCCGCTTTTCTTGAGCTCAGCGCAGGCAGCCCTCAGGCCTCGTTTGCGGTGCGTTCCTCTGCAACCGCTGAAGATTTGCCGGATGCGTCGTTCGCTGGCCAACAGGAAACCTTTTTGAATGTCACCGGCATTGACGCCGTGTTGCACAAGGTGAGGGAGGTGTTTGCCTCACTTTACAACGACCGTGCCATCAGCTACCGCGTGCACAAGGGCTTTGCCCACGAGCATGTGGCACTGAGTGCCGGGATTCAGCGCATGGTGCGCTCCGATATCGGAGCGGCGGGCGTCATGTTCACGATCGATACGGAATCGGGCTTTGCCGACGTTGTGTTCATCACGTCGAGTTACGGGCTGGGTGAAACCGTTGTGCAGGGAGCCGTCAATCCTGACGAGTTCTACGTCCACAAGCCCATGCTCAAAGCCGGCAAGCGTGCGGTCATCAGTCGGACTTTGGGATCCAAATTGATTCAGATGCGTTTTACGACTGCGGAAGAAAAAGCCGCCGGTGGCGCGCTTGTAAAAACCGTAGATGTTCCGACCGAACAGCGCAATCGCTATTCCCTGACCGACGCCGAGGTTGAAAAGCTGGCTCATTACGCCCTGGTGATCGAGCAGCACTATGGACGCCCGATGGATATCGAGTGGGGTAAGGATGGCATTGATGGCGAGCTTTACATATTGCAGGCCCGCCCGGAAACAGTGAAGAGCCAGGCAGCCGGCAAGCTTGAATATCGATACAAACTCAAAGGCAAGGGCACCGTGATGGTGGAAGGTCGCGCCATTGGACAGAAGATTGGCACGGGTCCGGTTCGGATCGTGCACAACATCAGTGAGATGGACAAGGTTCAGGTCGGTGATGTGCTGGTGACTGACATGACAGATCCAAACTGGGAGCCGGTGATGAAGCGTGCAGCAGCGATCGTCACGAACCGTGGCGGACGTACCTGCCATGCGGCCATCATTGCGCGCGAACTGGGGATACCTGCGGTTGTGGGATGCGGCCATGCGACCGATGTGCTCAAGGACGGTGTACTGGTGACAGTCAGTTGCGCCGAAGGCGACACCGGTTTCATTTACGACGGCCTGCTGGAGACTGAGGTGACCGAAGTCCAGCGTGGTGTGATGCCCGATATTGGGGTCAAGATCATGATGAACGTCGGCAACCCGCAATTGGCTTTTGATTTCTGTCAGCTACCCAACGCGGGCGTTGGTTTGGCGCGTCTTGAATTCATCATCAACAACAATATCGGTGTGCATCCGAAGGCTATTCTGGATTATCCGAATATTGATGTGGACTTGAAGAAGGCAGTCGAATCGGTTGCTCGTGGCCACGCCTCGCCGCGGGCATTTTATGTGGATCGGGTGGCAGAGGGAGTGGCTACGATTGGCGCGGCTTTCTGGCCCAAACCGGTCATCGTGCGGCTGTCTGATTTCAAAAGCAATGAGTACCGCAAGCTCGTGGGCGGTAGCCGTTACGAGCCGGAAGAGGAAAATCCCATGCTCGGCTTTCGCGGTGCAGCACGTTATGTCAGCGCTGATTTTGGCGCGGCTTTCGCCATGGAGTGCGAGGCGCTGCGGCGCGTTCGTCAGGACATGGGCTTGACCAATGTCGAGGTCATGGTGCCATTCGTGCGCACGGTTGGGCAGGCCAGGAAGGTGACTGAACTGATGGCCTCACAGGGGCTCAAGCGTGGCGAAGATGGCTTGCGCATCATCATGATGTGCGAGATACCGAGCAACGCGATTTTGGCCAACGAGTTCCTGCAGTATTTTGATGGATTTTCGATCGGCTCCAATGA
>CAIYGK010000125.1 GCA_903925725.1 uncultured beta proteobacterium
AACACGATGAAGGGTGCGTTGCCGCCCAACTCCAGCGAGAGTTTCTTGATGGTCTTGGCGCATTGTTGCGCCAGCATGCTGCCGATTTCGGTGGAGCCGGTGAAAGACAGCTTGCGCACAGTGGGGTTGGAGGTCATCTCGCCGCCAATGGCGCTCGCCGATCCGGTCAGCACGCTGAAGATGCCCGCTGGCACACCCGCGCGCTCGGCCAGCACGGCCAGCGCCAGCGCGGAAAAGGGTGTGGCTGAGGCCGGTTTCAGGACCATCGGGCATCCGGCAGCCAGCGCCGGGCCCGCCTTGCGGGTGATCATCGAAGACGGGAAATTCCACGGGGTGATGGCAGCGCAGACGCCAATCGGCTGTTTGATGACAACAATGCGTCGATCGGTCCAGGGGGATGCGAGTGTGTCGCCGCTGACCCGCTTGGCCTCCTCGGCAAACCATTCAATGAAGGAGGCCGCATACCCGATTTCGCCCTTGGCCTCCGCCAAGGGCTTGCCTTGCTCGATGGTCATGATCATGGCCAAATCATCGGCGTTGGCAATCATCAGGTCATTCCATTTACGGATCACCGCGCTGCGCTCTTTGCCGGTCTTGGCACGCCAGGCGGGCCAGGCAGCGTCTGCAGCGGCAATGGCGCGGCGAGTTTCCGCTGCGCCCATTTTGGGTACGGTACCGATCACGTCGCCGGTGGCCGGATTGGTGACGGCGCAGGTTTCTCCACTGTCGGCATCGCACCAGTTTCCGTTGACATACGCCTGCTGGCGCAGCAGTGAGGGGTCTTTGAGTTGCATCATGAGAGTGCTCCAGTTAAAAAGTTCAGTAGGCAGCCTGGTACATTGCCAGGGCATCTTCGTACGTGACATCGCGCGGGTTGTTGACCAGCAGCCGCTGGATGTTCATGACATCGCGCGCCAGCATCGGCAGATCGTCTTCCTTGACGCCGGCAGCGCGCAGCGTTTGTGCGTAGGGCATCGCCGAAACATGTGCACTGATGACAGCGACGAAGGCCGCAGCCGCATCGCTGTCACTGGCGCTGCCCAGCTGCGGCACAATGGCGCGCCCCAGTTCGGCATAAAGCGCTTGCGCCTGGGGCAAATTGAATTTCAATACCGCAACAAAAACAAGGGAGTTGCTCAGTCCGTGCGGCAGTCCGTAATGGCCACCGAGCGGATAAGCCAGCGCGTGTACTGCACCAACCGGTGCATTGGCGAAGGCCATCCCGGCGAACAGTGAGCCCAGCAGCATGCTTTCGCGCACCGCTGCGTCATGGCCATCGTTAACGGCCGCCAGCAGGTTGGGGTAGAGCAGTTGCAGTGCCTTGATCGCCAGCGCGTCGCTGAGCGGATTCTTCTTCAGGCGCGTCGTGAAGGCCTCGACCGCGTGCACCATGGCGTCGACCCCGGTCATGGCGGTCACCGCCGCTGGCAGGCCCAGTGTCAGGCGGCTGTCGAGCAAGGCCACGTCCGGATACAGCAAGGGCGAGACAACGCCTTTCTTTTCATGGCTTGGGGTCGTCAGAATCGAAATTGGCGTGACCTCGGAGCCGGTCCCGGCCGTGGTTGGCACCTGGATCAGTGGCAGTCGCGGTCCACGTGCCAAGCCAATGCCGTAGATAGCGGGCAAAGCCTGCGCTGTACACGCCAGCAGGGCGACCAGTTTGGCGGTGTCGAGCGAACTCCCACCACCAAAACCCACCACGCCGTCAGCGCCAACGGACCGCGCCGCATCCACTGCGGCCTGCACGCTGACTTCGGGAGGGTCAGCCAGCACCTCGGAAAACACCGTGGCCGTCAACCCGGCGGTGGCGAGTGAGGCCAGCGCACCCTCAAGCAATCCGGCTTTGATCAGGCCAGCATCGGTGACCAGAAACAAGCGCTTCATGCCCAGCCCTTTGGCAATCTCGCCCAAACGGTTGACGCCGCCTTGCTCGCAGATGATTTTTGGTGCCGTTTCGAAACTGAATGTTGTCATGATGAATCCCTATAAGTTCGCTGTGTTCAACTAACGATTGATTTCTGACCGCTGGCCAGACAAATTTCGCTGATCCTCAATCCTGAAGACGTGATTCGGGATGGAAAAACTTCCTTAAGTTTCTCTTCATGTACCGGAATGAGGCGTTTCACTTCATAGTCCACTGCCTTCATCATGTCTTCGGTTGTTAGAACCAGATTGGTCGTGCTGCCCAGCCCGAGACCGACTGGTATGTACATCTTGTCGGTACCGGTCCCTTCAATGTTTTCATAAACATAAACCAGGTCACCCGCGAGCACCCAACTGTCGCTTGACTCAGCCTGCATGTCATTGCGCACATGCACCCACTGGCTGCCATACGTGTGCGTATCGGGTGCGCCATGCAGATCGATCCCAGGAATCACGTTCCGTTTGTCGCCATCAATCAAACGCAGCCGACCCTGCCGCGCCAAATCCGCGACTCGCAGCACGTCTGACGGGTCTGTTGCCACCATCATGTAACGTAGCCGGTCTGGCAGTGACATGGCCCATATCCATTTCGTCAGCTCCCGCTCCTGAATATGGAAGACGGCATTTGGGAAGGATTCAATGTTTCCCATGTGGTCAAAATGCGCATGCGTAATGAAGATGTCATCAACGTCCTCTGGCCGGATGCCGCAGGGTGCCAGCACGCTTTCCGGCGAGTGCCAGTTTTCGACCCCGAACTTGCTCGAGATGTAGTGGCCGTATTCCTTGTCGTTGTAGCCGACGTCGACCATCGCGATCCGATCACGACTCTTGATCACAACGTAACAGTAAGGCAGTTTTCGTATGCCTTGGTTGTGCGCGCCGTAGATAACGCTACTGACGGCACATTGCGTAACGTAGGCGTATTCCATGACCCAGATTGAGTATTCAGACATAAGAGCAACTCAGAGTTTTAATGAAAAAGTTTGGGGGTGCTGGCAACACAGTTGCAGCAGGCTTGACTGAAATCGACCGGCAACAGCCCGAGTTTCTCGGCAGCCGCCCGACTCAACATGGCACCGGCCAATTTGAGCTCGCGTGTCCAACTGTCGAGTTGTTCATGTAATACGTCGGATCGGCGCAGATCTGCATTGAAGCCGCGTGTGACGGCGGCCGTCTTGCCAAAAGCCAGCAGCAGATAGGCGTAGTGCTGCTGCGCGATCTTCGGCACCCAGACGGCGCGCATGTCCGCCTCGGTCTGCCGGGTTTGCTCAAGCACCTTGGTCACTGCGGTCCAATCGGTTTCAAAGCGAGCACCGAAGCGCGCCAGAACAAACAGCCCGGCCAGTTGCCCAATGATGCGGCCAAGCCGGTCATAGCAGGGACGGAGTTTTTCCACGTAACGGATCAGGTCGTCGTTGTCGGTGCCAAGGTCTGCCAGCCAGTCCGTTGGCGCCAGTGGCAACTCAAACAGCTCGCACGCCTGTTCATGCAGCACAGGAATGCTGTCAGCAAAATCATTCACTTGTGCGAGTTTCATTCGGTTCTCCGGGTAGCAGGAATCCCGCCGGCATCAGCCTTTGCGCTCACGAATGATGCGCAAGGCCTCCTTCAAGTAGATCTTGAAGACGGGATAGTTCTCGCTCATCGGAAAGTGCCCGATGTCTTCCATCTCGATATAAACACCACCTTTGATTTGTCGAGCGGTGTTCTCGGTCATCTCTGGCGTAGTCAGATAGTCGTAGGTGCCGGTCATCATGATCACCGGGCACTTGCGGCCATCGATTCGCCCCAGTTCTTCCCGCAAGTCATGATCAACAGAATAAAAGTAAAGGTCGCCCTTGAAAGCCTCTGAGCCCTGGGTGTAGTAAAACCAGGTCAGCCAGCGGTCCTTGTCGGGGGACTGCGGCGCCATCAGATCCCACACACCGCTGGCGCAGACCTGCGCCGCATTGGCCATCGGATGACGCCACCAATCCAGGTAAAAACCCGGCGCGTAGTCGCCGGCCTCGACCGGTATCACGGCCTTGAAGCGATCGGGATGCCGCAGCGCAAGTTGCAGGGCTACATTGCCGCCGAACGACGAACCCATGAAGATCGGGTCGCGCAACTCCAGCGCGTCGCATAGCTTGACGATGAAGTTGACGTAGTGGTCAGCAGTGAGTTTGTATTCGGACTCCCACCACTTGGTGTTCAGCGGCGGATCCGATTTGCCGTGGCGCGGAAGATCGTAGGCAATGACGCTGTAGTTCTTGGTGATCTCTTCATCTTCCAGCAAGCCGCGCCACTGGTGGTTGTGACATCCCGCCGTGTGCTGGCATATCAGCGGCTGGCCTTTGCCGTTCTGCAAGTAAAAGACCTTGTATTCCATGCCGTCGACGTCGATCGTGACGTAACGTCCGGTAACAGGTGAATGGCGTGCCATGGATTGAGCTCCTTCGTGTAGAAAATGACCGGTGTTAAATCCCGTGCTTAAACAGGCACGCCGCACTTGCGCAGCAACTCGAACTGCACAGTGAAATTGCGTAAGTGCTGCATCAGTACCAGGATGTTGCCTTCGAGCTTCAGGTCTTCCCGGAAACTCGCCGCCCAAATACCGTGGAACATCGGTCGTGGCATCGGCCTGCCAAACTCGCGCCAGGTCTGAGCACTGGCCCGCAGCGCAAAGTCATAGGCGTCCAGCGGTGCCGGTTCAGTGTTGATGTTCTTAACCTTGCCGTCGTGCATTTCGATAATGACTTTTTTC
Source organism: uncultured beta proteobacterium (assembly GCA_903925725.1). Taxonomy (GTDB): domain Bacteria; phylum Pseudomonadota; class Gammaproteobacteria; order Burkholderiales; family Burkholderiaceae_C; genus Rhodoferax. Next base: position 4,667 of record CAIYGK010000125.1, read on the forward strand.
TCGTCCATGTCCCACATATAGGTACAGGTGAAATACTTCGCCATCGCGGCAATCGTCTTGTCGCTGTCAGACAGGTTCTTGAACTTGATCGCCCAGCTTTTGATGTCTGTCGTCATGAAGACTCCTTCGAAATTGAAATGGAATGAGTTGAAACGGCTTCGTCGAAAATGTTGTCACCGTGGAGCGGAGTGGACATTTGCATTCGATAGGCCAGAAACCAGAGGATCAAAACGCCCAGGGCCCACCACATCATTTGCCAGGCCCAGAGCGAAGGCACACCCATGATCCAGCCCTTGGGTCCGGCATTGGGTGCGCCCAGCAAATCATTTCCCAAAATTGCCCCCGGACCCATGGCAAAGAAAAACCAGATGAGGGTCATTGACCAGGCGACGGGACGCAGAAAGCGCTTCTTCGGTGCAATGGCGACGGTCTGCGCGAACAGGGCATGGAACTGCGCGCGGCGAACACGGTCATGCCGGTCGGCGGAAATCCAGGACACCACCGTGCAAGAAACAATGTTCAGGAAAATACCCCAGCCGGCCGAGTGGATGGTCCACGGCCAACGCCCCCAAGGTAGTTCGAAGCCCAGAAAACTGCAGATGGTGTTGCCCAGTGTCTCCGTGAACAATACGCCCAGCATGCCGGCGACCAGACCGACACTAGTGCCTTGGCGTGTAATCCAGGGAAACCAGCAAGCGCCTGCCAATGCGGGCCACAGTTGCAAGGCAAAGCCCAACGCAAGCGAACCCATTTGTGCTTGCGCGCTCGGCGCAAAGGTTGCCAGCAACAAAGCGGCAAAGATGATCGCCGCCATGCTGCAGCGGGCATATAGTTTTTGTTGCGTCAGATCGGCACGGGGCGTCAGGTAACGCAGGAAGACGTCGCGCACGATGATGGTACCTGTGGTCGCGGTGAACAGCGACACCATCGAGTGGATCGCTGCCAACGCGCAAACCGCCAGCAAAGCCATGAACCATGGGGCCGATTCGGCCAGCGTTAGCAGATAGCGTGCGTACAACTGGGCGTCTTTGCCCTGCCCCAAATCTGGCAGTACCGAGCCAAGCGCCAAGCCCGCTTCACGCAACGCGGCGGAAGCGCCCAGGAAGTTTGCGCCCAGACCCTGAACCAGACCAAAGAAAACCAGCAACAGGCCTACCCCTGCAGCAGAAACCCAGACCTGCTGTGGCCCGAAGCCTCTTGGGTCGCGGCAACTAAAGGCCAGCATGGAAAACGCCGGCGAGGCCTGTATTCCCATCAGGGCAAAGCAGGTTGAAAGAATCATGGCGCTGGTCCACATCCCTGCAACCGGGTCTTCCCGGCCCATGCCTGCAGTGAATTGCACAACCCCAGGGATGTGCAGGTAGGCGTTGTAACCCTCGGCAGAATTACCCCATGACCCGAGCGTACTGGCACCCAGCTTGGCCAAACCCTCTATGAAAGCATTGAAGCCTTCGACGCCGCCCAGGTGCCACATCGCAAGCCACCCAAGCGCTAACATTCCCGCGCCCAACATCAAACCCTGCAGGCTGCCAACGTAGGCTACCGCGCGCAGGCCACCGATCGAGACATACAGGAACACCACGGCTGTCAGCAACCACATCGCCAGTCTGGCCGGCACCGCACCTGCGCTGAGCCATTGAATCAGGTAACCGGTGGCGCTGAGGTGCATGCCCACATAGGGCACGGCGCACACGAGGGCAATGCCAACCACCAAAATGCGCAGCGCGTCCCCACCAAAGTAGTCGCTGAGCATCTCGCCAGGCGTGATGTAGCCAAAACGCTTGCTCAGCAGCCACTGGCGCTTCATGAACAAGACACCGGTGAGCGGAATCGTCACGGCGGCCAGCGCAAGTTGGGCAAATGCCAATCCGTCGCGCATCACCAGAGAGGGGTAGCCTAGCATTGCCCAGCCAGCAAACGAAGCGCCGGTGGCGCAGAGCACAAATACCCAGGCCGGCAAATTGCGGTTGGCAAGGAAAAAGTCGCTCGGCCCTTGCGCAAGGCGCGCGCTGCTGACGCCCCACTGCATGCAGTAGGCCCAATAGAGCGCGACAAAGGCGAACAGCCAAACCATTTGCTCCGTCATGACGACGATTCCTTTTGGCGATGGCGCAAGGTGTGGATCAGCTCCCAAGTGCCGCGCATGCCATAGCGGATCACCAGATAGAACACGAGGCATGCCGCAAGGGCGCCAAAACCGGCCAGACCCAAGCCCAGGTTTTCCGGACCAAAGCGCGCGCTGAACAAGGCACTGGCAATGAAACTCAAAGCAGAGATGCCGAATAACACCAGGCCCAGGGCCACTTCGCCCGGACTGAATCCTTGCTCGAAGACGTGGTTGATGACCAGATGCCCGACAAATCCCAGCACCAGTAGCCCATATCCCAGCAAGCCCAAGGCCCAGTTCGCAGCACTGAAACCGGACAGCACAAAGCACATGCCAAATGAAGCAAAGAGACTCCAATTGGTAACCACTGCCAGTCGTTTTTCAACGATCACAATGGCCGGGTCGTTTGGCGTAAAGGGCATGGGTTTAGGCTAAATTGAACACTTCAGGAGAGTGCAAACTCATGGCTTGCCTGCGGCGCCGTCCACTGCGGAGTTGCCGTCTTTGTTGTCTGTGACAGGCAAGGCCATCACGCTGCCTAAGTGCCCCAGGCTGGTGATGGAACTCGGTGATACGCCAATCTCCTGCAACAAGGAGTCAATGAACGGCGCCTGGGCACGGTAGCGCAGTGCTGAATTCACCACGTTGTCGCTCAAGCCGCCGGCACGCGTGCCGCCTTCGCCGTTGCCTGCACCCAAGCCTGAGCCACCCGCAGCACCACTCAGCCCGGGCACACCGTCAACTTGCAGGATTCGGATCGACTCGATGTTTTCCATCGGCTTGACGCTCTCCCGGATGATGCTCGGCAGGGTATCGATCAATTTCTGGTTGAAGCTGCTGCGCCGTGATGCGTCCGAGCGCAAATTCTCCGCTTCGTTGAGCTTGCGCTTGCCCTCTGCGTCCACGTCGTAACGATAAGCCGCCGCCTCGGCGTTGGTGCGCTCGGCCTTGGCCTGGTCCACTGCGGCAATTAAACCGGCTTCGGCGCGCTTGGTTTGCATGATGGCGTCACGTTCGGCTTCTTGCGTCGCTTCAATCAAATCAATCGATTTGCGGCGTTCGGCAATTTCAGTCTCGCGCACCGTAATCACTCTTTCCTGCGCGGCAATCATGAGGGCGCGTGCCGATTCTGCCTGCGCTTGTGCCTCTGACTCGTCCTTGGACTTGGCGGCCACCGCGATCACGCGTTCCTGCTCTTCAAGTTCCAGGGCACGACGGCGCTGGATGTCGAGCTGTGCAGTTTTTTGCTCCTGCAAAATGCGCTCGGAATCAACGGCCCGCGTCTGGTTAATGCGACTCTTCTGAACAATTTCTGCTGAACGAATTTGCGCTTCTTCAATGTCGCGCTCCCGTTCGGTTTTCTCCAACGCGATTTCTGTTTTCTGTTGTGCACGACGCATGGCTACTTCGCTCTCCTGAGCCAACCGAGCGAATTCACTCTCTTGGTCGATGCTGAGTGCAAGCTTCTCAGATTCCAGGTTTTTCTTGCGAATCGCAATCATCGTGTCCTGTTCGATGTCGTTACGTTTCTTCTTGCGGGTTTCTATTTCTTCTGTCAGGCGTGTCAAACCCTCGGCATCAAACGCGTTGGAGGGGTTAAACAACTTCATGTCCGTTTGATCCAAACCCGTTAGTGAAACCGCTTCCAGTTCCAGGCCATTGGCAGTGAGCGAATCGGCAACCAGAGCTTTAACGCTCTTGATGTAGTCACTGCGGTTTTCATGGATCTCTTCCATCGTCATGCGCGCCGCCACTGACCCCATGGCATCGACAAAACGGCCCTGCACCAGATCTTTCAAGCTGTCGGGGTTAAGCGTGCGGTTACCCAAAGTTCGGGCCGCAGCTGCAACCGCTTCCGGCGAGGGAATCACGCGCACAAAGAACTCGACGTTGACTTCAATACGCATACGGTTTCGTGTGATGAGCGACTTTTCTCCGGCACGACGCACATCGATTCGCAGCGTATTCATGCTGACCTCTGTGATGTCGTGCACGATCGGCAGTACCAGAGCGCCACCGCCCATGACCACGCGCTCACCCCCGAAGCCGGTGCGAACAAAGGATAGATCTTTTGACGAATGTCGGTACAGCCAGTGCAATAGATAGACAATGATCGCAATGACAATTGCGGCCAGGATAACGATGGCAATGATGTCGGCGCCGTTCATGATTCAATCCCTCCAAACCAGTTAACACGTGCAGCG
>CAIYGK010000126.1 GCA_903925725.1 uncultured beta proteobacterium
ATGCGGGTGGTCGACAAGTTTCTGCTGCAACTGGAAGCCCAGTTGGCCGACAAGAAAGTGGATGTCACATTCACAGACAAGCTGCGCAAGCATTTGGCCAAGAAGGGTTTCGATCCTCTCATGGGGGCGCGACCTATGCAACGTCTGATCCAGGACACGATCCGCCGCGCGCTGGCTGATGAATTGCTGTTTGGCCGTCTCATTGATGGGGGCCGCCTGACGGTGGATGTGGATGACCAGGATGAAAGCAAGACCGAGGTCCTGCTCGATATTCAGCCGTTGCCGAAGAAGGAAGGGCGTGCCAAGCCTGAGGCACAGGAAGTTGCCGCCAGCTAGGGACGGCTTGAAGCAGCTTTCGTTGTTGCCCGCGCTGGTGCTGGCGCTGTGGCTGGCTGGCTGTAGCACGACGCCCGTACCGGTTCCGGTACCGGAAGTCCCGGTCCCGATTCCAGTTGTGCCTAAAAGGCCGCCCAGAATTGGCTTGGCTCTGGGCGGTGGTGCAGCACGCGGCTTCGCCCACATCGGCGTCATTCAAGTACTAGAGGAGGCCGGCATTCGTCCCGCTCTGGTGGTGGGCACCTCAGCCGGCAGCGTCGTTGCGGCCTTCTACGCCAGCGGCAAGAACGGAACCCAGTTGCAGCTGATTGCAGAGTCCATGGAGGAAGCTACTTTTGCCGACTGGACCTTGCCCATTTTCAGTCGTGGCTTGTTGCGTGGCGAAGCACTGGCACGCTACGTCAGCACCCAGGTCGGTGGTCGCCTGATCGAGAACATGCCCTTGCCGCTGGGCATCGTGGCAACGGATTTGAACAGCGGGCAGGGCGTCCTGTTTCAGCGCGGCGACATTGCAACAGCTGTGCGCGCATCAAGCGCCGTACCGGCGCTGTTTCAACCGGTCAAGGTTGCAGGTCGCGAGTATGTGGACGGTGGCCTGGTCTCACCGGTGCCAGTGCGCTACGCGCGCCAGATGGGCGCGGAGTTGATCATCGCGGTCGATATTTCCGACCCACCTGAGGCAAACGCCGCCAGCGACACCTTGCAAGTCCTGCTGCAGACGTTCTCCATCATGGGCAAGAGCATCAACAACTTTGAATTGCGTGAAGCCGAGGTAGTGGTGCGACCGGTACTGACTGGTGTTGCGAGTTCCGACTTTGGCGCGCGGCGCCGCTCCATTGAGGCCGGTCGTGCCGCAATGCGTGCAGCCTTACCGCAACTGCGTGCCGCGCTGCAGGTGAATCAGTCACAGAGCAAACCGTGACCCTGTAGCTGCAGTTGCCGGCGAATGCTTCGATGCGCTTGATTGGCCAGTGATTTTCGACTGTGGCCGACCGAGTCGATGGGCTCTCCGAAGTTCACCTGGCACCGGATGGAGGAACTTGACATCACCTTGCGAAGGGATGCCGTCAGCATCGTGTCGCCTATAAAGGGCGCGCTGTCGTCGGGCAATCCGGTTTGCGCATTGAGGTAGCCCAGTGTGACTGGCTGTACCAGGGTCCGGGCCTGAATCGCACCTTCAAAGATGTTGGCGTGGAAGACGCCCAGATCGGTGCCGTCGCTGCTGGTACCCTCTGGAAAAGCGATCACGCAGTAGCCCTGATCAAAGGCTGTGATCGTGCCCTGCACCATGCTTCGGGCCGATTTGCGTGATGAGCGTTCTACAAAAATGGTTGAGCAGATCTCTGCCATCGTACCGATCACGGGCCAGCGCCGCACTTCGGCCTTGGCCACAAAGACACCCGGCAGCAGCGACTGCAGAACCAGAATGTCAAGCCACGAGACGTGATTGGCTACCACCAGACTGACACCTGACGCCGGTCGGACCCCATCGAAGCGGACATCGACCTGCAGAATGTGCAGTACGTTCTTCGCCCAGCGCTGAATCTCCCTGAGCTTTTGTTGCGATCCAAGTTTCGGAAATTTCCGCCACAACACCAGGCCGGAGCGGCTCATCTCAAACAGCAGGGCAAGCATTTTGAACAGTGCAAAGTCGCGCACCTTGCCGCTGAATTTGTCGACGGGAACTGACTGCGCCAGGGTCGGCTGGTACATCTACTTTGAACGAAGAAGTGTCAAATGCCGTGGACTGCGCAGGTGCAGCCGCGAGCGCTGCAGTGCAAACAGTTCGTGCACCCCCCAGAGAATGCAGACGGGAATGACCATCAGGCGTGAGAAGGTGACTTTGCGTGGCATGGTGTGAGGGCTTTGAGTACCGAAGTTACACGCCCCATATGACGCCTTTGTGTCAGTGTCAAATTACCACGCTGGTCTAGTCATGGCTTGCGTGAATTGCGCCAGCGCCTGTATGCTTCGCGCCCATGCACCCCACCTTGCACTCGCGCGCCTGAGCTCACTGTGACCCCGCCGAAACTGCCGGAACTGCTTGCCCTGGAGCGCATCATTGAGTTGGGTGCTGGCTGGATTCAGTCACGCATCGCCTGTGAGGTGAGCTTGCCCACAGGTGGCAGCTATCCGGTCCATGTCATCACCTTGGGCAACCCTGCGCGCGAGGTGCCTGCGGTCGGCTATTTTGGCGGCGTGCATGGCCTGGAGCGAATTGGCTCGGGCGTTGTGATCGCGTACCTGCAAAGTCTGGTGATGCGCCTGCAATGGGATAGCACCCTGCACCGTCAACTTGAAACGGTGCGCATGGTGTTCATGCCCATCGTTAACCCTGGCGGCATGGCCATGGGTACGCGAGCCAATCCCAATGGGGTGGACCTGATGCGCAACGCGCCAGTGGATGCGCAGGAGAGCGTACCCTTTCTACTCGGTGGTCAGCGGCTTAGCGCGGGTCTGCCCTGGTACCGTGGTCCCAGGAACCAGGCGATGGAAATCGAGAATCAGGCAGTCTGCGAAGTTGTCAGTGCTGAGTTGCTGACGCGCGACTTCAGCTTGAGTGTGGACTGTCACTCAGGCTTTGGCAGCAGCGACCGGATCTGGTTTCCCTATGCGCACAAGCGCTCGCCCATCACGCATCTGGCCGAGATGCACGCACTGAAAAGGATCTTTGTCCAGTCGCACAACCATCATCGCTACATCATCGAGCCACAAAGCCTGCAGTACCTTGCGCATGGCGATCTGTGGGACCACCTGTACCTGCAGTCCGGCGAGCATCCGCAGCGCGTGTTCTTGCCGCTGACCTTGGAGATGGGTTCCTGGCTTTGGGTCAAGAAAAACCCGCGCCAGCTGTTCTCTCGGCATGGCATTTTCAACCCCCTGATCGAGCATCGACAGCAGCGGGTGCTGCGCCAGCATCAGTTGTTTCTCGATTTCCTGTCAAGGGCCGCCTGTGGTCATCCGCTCTGGCTGCCCGCGACCGATGTGCGCGCCCAACATCATGCGCAGGCTCTGCAGGACTGGTATTGATTGGACGACATGAACAGCGCTCGACTCCCGTTCCTTGCATTGCTTCTTTCACTCTTGTGCGCTGAGGTGCTTGCGTCACCAAACTGCGTTACAAGCATAGGCGAGTTGAGAAAAGTCCTGGGCGATCAGCGAGCCTCGCTGCAATGGGAAGAAACCAGCATGAACGATGGAAAGCCCTTGGTGGTGTCAATTATTCAAGGCAATGGGGCCCTGGTGCTGGAATTCGTCAAAACCACTGAAGGCCTGTGGGCGGAAGGCACGGGCGCTGTGTGCAGCAATGGACCAGATCTTGAAATCAGGTTTGAGACAGATCAGCTTCGCATGGGTCCGGCCAGCGGCTGGCTACTGCGTAGCTTGCTCGGGCAGGGTGGCAAGTTCACATTGACGCGGATGGGTGCCGATCAGTTGCGCATTGCGACGACCGGCTGGAGTGGGATTTTTGTGCCGAAATCAAAGTAGCTAGGCAGTGATGGAATCGTAGAAAGCCAGCATCTTGTTTGCCTGCCTGGCGGAGGACCATTCGTTCGCATAAGCACGACCGAGTTCACCCAATTCGCCGCGTACCTGGGCGTGCCCCAGCATCTTTACGACATTATTGGAAAAGTCCGGCAGCTCTTCCTGTGCAATCCATACGCCTGCCCCGTCCTGCAATACGTCGCGCGTACCCAGTTCAGCGGTGGAAACAACAGGCACGCCTTGTGCCATGGCTTCCAGCAAGACCAGACCCTGGGTTTCCGTCCTCGACGAGAAGATAAAAATGTCTGCAGCGCTATAGCAATTGTTCAATTCCGTGTGGCGATCCAGGTAGCCGATAAAGCGGACGTTTTCGCCAATCGCCCGCTTGCGGACTTCCTGTTCCAGACTCGCACGCGCTGGTCCTTCACCCGCAATGACAAACAGTACATCTTCAACCTGTCTTCTGACCTGGTCAACCACCTTGATCAGGAAGGAAATGTTTTTCTCGTGCGCGACGCGTCCGACAAAAAGCAACACCGGCCGGTCTTGCGGGATGCCGAATTTTTCCCGAAAGGCAACTCGATCTCCTGGCACAAAGCTCTCCGGTTCGATGCCGGTAGCAATCACTTCCATGGTTGTTTGGATACCGTAGTCCTGCAACACGCGTTGCATCGGCCTGGACGGTATCACCATGCCGTCCAGACTGTTTCCCTGGTGGCGCGAGAAGCGCTTGGCCAGAGAACGGGTGAACCACTTCTGCAGAAGCGGAATGTAGTGGTACAGATATTCCTCAAAGAACGTGTGGTAGGTTTCTATGCACGGAATATCCAGCAGGTAGGACAACTTGACGCCAAGGTAATGCGCCACAAAGGGCGTCTGTACGTGAATGAGGTCGTACTGCTCGCTGCGAAATCTGTCGAACTGCTTCATGACCCAGCCGTAGCTCATGAACCGGTCTTCCGGGTCAAACGGTACACGGCGTGCCGGCACGCGCAGGATGCCTGTTTCATCCGCAGCGGGCGTGCCGTAGTCAGGCGCAATCAGGTGGACGGTATGCCCAAGCAAATGTAGATTGCGTCGAAAAGTTTCTATTGAAGTGGAGACACCGTTAACCCGTGGGAAATAGACATCCGAGATGAACAGGATCTTCATGATCAGTTCAGCAGGACCAGGGTCCAGACGACCGCCAGATTGACGATGCCGACCAGCACTGCGGCACTCCCAATGTCCTTGGCCCGTTTTGCCAATCGGTGATCATCCAGCGAAATTCGATCAACCGTTGCCTCAATTGCGGAATTGATCAGTTCAATGATGAGAAGCAGCAGAACGCAACTGATCATCAAGGCCCGCCCGAACATCTCGCTCTCGATCAGAAAGGTCAAGGGAATCAGGACTACTGCCAGCAGTACTTCCTGGCGGAATGCATCTTCATTTCGAAACGCCTCACGCAAACCGGAGCGTGAATAGCTGAAGGCATTGATCAAACGACGAATACCGGTCTTGCCTTTGTGTGGACTTTCCATGCACGCAGCATCGCATGGAAATATTTCAGTGTTGTTACAAAGGAATGACTTGAATGGTCAAATTCCGGGTTGCCAATCGACTCATGTCAATTTCGATTTAGCACCTTCCCTTCGGCGGCGAATCCATGTCATTGGGGTAGTGCTTTTGTATTGAAAAAATAGAGTCTGAAGTGTCTGAAAGTCCAGCCCGCTTTGTTCCATCAACTGTTGCCAGCCGATGACTTCGTCAATGTGCGCGTCGATCCAGAGGCACAAATTATCAAACTGTTGCCTATGGGTTGCAGCGATATTTTTTGGATTTTGAATCACGTTCAGCGGGCGATTGCCATCACGTGGCATCTGGGAGTTTGCTTGCACAACAAGGCAGAAAGCGATCCGCCAAGCCTTAATGGCTGGCGGAAGAGTCTTGACAACAGCAATCAAATACCAAAATTCTCTTCTGTCAGTTCTTCCTCCATGCTTTCGCAATTCAGTGCGGCTATTTCGGCGTATTGCACCGCATTAAGCTGATGTTGGTAGGCCAGGTAGGCGTGACGGGCATGGGATTGTTCGTCGCCGTCGTCATCGGCCGTCGCAGCCAGCACATGATGCTTGGCAGCAGCAGAAAAATGTTGAGCCGCCATGCGGTGGTGGTCGCCCGAGGTTTCATACTCCTCATCAAAATGTTCGATTGGAAATTGTGCGAGCGCCTTGGCGAGGGGCTCCAGATTGGTCTGACTGGTCATAAGGTTCTCTCCAAGAAGGTGTGGCAACGGCGACTTGCCGCAGCGTCAGCATTCCGCCAGTCGATGAAACCTTGATGACATTCAGTCGTGGGAGCAAATTGTGCTGACGCAAGCATTCGCCCGGCACACTCGGCTCAACCGAATTCTTTATGGCCTCTGATGCAACTCCGCCATTTGCAGAGAAAGGTCAAACAGACGAACCTTGCCGCTGGCGTAACGGTCAAGTCGCCATTCGTCGAGAATTTTCAGCGCCAACTCGAAACTCTCAAAATCAAGCTTGTAAATATCGGAGATCGGGAAGTCTGCTTCTGACTCCAGTGCCAGTACCAGTCTGCTGAGTGTCTTTGCGGAGTCTGAGTCTGGTTGCTGCTGAATGAGTTTGCGGGCAGCTTTGATGGCATGCATACGATGACCCCTTAACAATCTGATCGATCCCTGACTGATCTTAAAGCTTTGAACTGACCGCGCACGGACGCGGTTGACGGCCAGATTATCAATCCTTTTGTTTGCAGCGTTTGTGTTCCACGTCAAGTGAGTACCCGACTGAACCTGCTTGTCGCTTTGCCGAATTTCAAAATGGTGACGGTCATCATTGTGCAATGTTTGGCGATGATGATTCGTGGTCCAAGTTTTCACAGACGGAATACATGCGTAATTTCTTGAATCAAGTTCACACACTGCGCTGGGACGACCATCGCTTCTATCACCAGTGCCGGATAAACCAGACACTGCACCTCATCAGTGCCATCAGTTTTGTCGTGGCCTATGGGCTGCTTTTCGTCGAGCCCGCTGCCGCCGGGTTGGTGGGTTGGCTGGTCGGCATGGTGACTCGCCAATCCGGTCACATCTTCTTTGAGCCGCGCGGCTACGACCAGATCAACAACACTTCGTACAGCCACAAAGAGTCGATCAAGGTCGGTTACAACATGCGACGCAAGGGAATCCTGATTGGAGTCTGGCTCTCACTGCCGCTTGCGTTGTATCTCTCGCCGAGCCTTCTGGGCATGATTGAGCCCGCCACCAACACCAATGAATACCTTCACGACGTCGGTTTGAGCTGGCTGGCACTGGGCGTCGGTGGCGTCCTGTTCCGCACCGTACACCTGTTTTTCTTGCGCGGCCTCACCTGGGGTCTGGCTTGGGCCACCAAGATTCTCACGGACCCATTCCACAATATTGCCATCTATTGGAAATCACCCATCGCCTTGCTGCGTGGGCAGCGCTATGACCCCTTGGATGCCGCCACGGTTCAGCGCTCGCAAGTGTGATCGGAGCGCCAGTGCAGCAGCACGCTGCCACGCCCCAACGGGGGCACCGAGCCGGCGCGTGAACGACTGCATTTAGGTTTGTACACCGCACCGCCGAGCCGTTCGCCGGCCACGCAAGTTTGAAGTACGGCGAACGCGGTATTGGTCGACGTTGAAGCGGGCCCCACTGTAATGGAGACAAGCTGGTTTGGATCCCCCATGATCGAAGACCCCTAGATCCGGTTTGATGCACTTTCCTTGGATTTGCTCATCCGCATCGCCCAACGTGGCAGCATGCGCTGCAGCACACCATCTTTCAAAATCCGGTAGTGCCATACCGCTGCGATCGAGTGAATGCCGGCGACGGCGAGCAACAGGTTGGCAACCCAGGCGTGCAATTCAACCGCGTTATGTCTGAGCACCTTGTTTCCCGGATCAAAGGACGGCACAGTGAACCAGTTGAAAACAGTGTCGCCACGAATCCAGACACAAGCAAGGCCGATCACAACGATGGCGATCAGCAGTGCGTAGAGCAGGTGGTGCATACCGGCTGCTGCCTGCCCCAACCTGCCGGTATCCGTCGGTGGCAATTGGGTACCGCGTGTTTGACGCCAGATAAGCCGCAGCAACAGGACTAGCGCCAGTGCTGCACCG
>CAIYGK010000127.1 GCA_903925725.1 uncultured beta proteobacterium
CTGCGGGTGCTCGCCAAAACGGCGCTGCGAGCCGTCGGGCAGGTGCAGCGTCAGAGCACCGTGGCACAGGTTTTGCAACAGGCGCAGGGCACTGCGGGCAGCAGCAGGTGCGCCCTTGGGAAAGGTCTGACCGGGTCGGGTAGTAGCGGCTGTGTTCATGATTGACTTTCTGGGGTAGGGGCTAGCGCGAGACAAAGGCAGTGGGTGGTGGCGGTTTGCGAAAGAAGGGCACACGTCTGAGCCACAGGCGCAGGGCCTGCGTGTGGATGTGCAACAGCACACCCAGCGTCATGGCCGGATAGCGCCAAAGGGCGCGGCGCAATACGGCAGGCGTGATGGCTTGCAGAGCGCCGCTGACGCTGGTCTGCAGCAATGCAGTGTTGCTGCTGTCGGCCAGTTCGTCGCTGTAGTAGTCAATGCAGGCTACTGTGCGCTCTTGCCCACCTTGCACGGTGCGCATGAAGCGGAACCGGTAGTGGCCTTCGACCGGGTTGAAGGGTGACACGTGGAACACCTTGGTGGCGCGCTGCTCCACCCCGTAGCGCGGCGCGTCGAGCACATAGCAGTGGCGCTCGCCAAAGGTGTTGTTCACCTCCACCACGATAGCGCGCAGGGCGCCGCCCTGGTCATCAAGCGCACGGTGGCAGTACCAGAAACTCACCGGCTTGAAGGTGTAGCCCAGCACGCGCGGGTAAGTATGCAGCCAGAGTTCACCGGTGGCGTCGTGGATGCCTTCTCGCTGCAACAGTTCGTCGATCCACGCCACAGCGCCGCCCTGCTGCGGTGCGCGACCGTCGCCATGGTCGCACTCGAAGAAGCTCAGCGGCCCGGCCTGGTTGATGGCCCAGCCCGTGTCTTTTGCAGCATCACTTTTCAGGCTGCGCAGAGGCAGCATCAGAAAGTAGGTGGGGTAAGCAAAGGCGTGACGTTTCGGCCGCAGTCGCGTGTGGCGCACCTGGCCAAAACCGATGAGGGCCGTGCTGGCTTTCACTCCGTCGCCGTGGCCATGCCTGCATCGGCCAGCAGCTGCGCGGCGGCGGCCAAGCCGGCTTTGAGTCCGTCCTCATGGAATCCGTAGCCCATCCAGGCACCGGCATAGTAGCGGCCCTGCTGTCCCTGCAGTGCGTGCATGCGACTTTGCGCCGCCATGGCAGCCAGATCAAACACCGGGTGCGCGTAGTCGTATTCGCCCAGGATTTTGTCCTGCGCAACGGCACGCACCGGGTTCAGCGATACCAACACCGGCTGCTGCCACGGCAGCGGCTGCAGGCGGTTGAGCAGGTAGTGCAGGCAAACGCGCGTGCGCTCGCGCCCGGGCGCTGCGGCGCGCTCGTAGTTCCAGGCTGCCCAAGCGGTTGCCCGCGTGGGCAGGACGGTGGTGTCGCAGTGCAACACCGCCTTGTTTGACTGGTAACGGATAGCGCCCAGGGTGTCACGTTCTTGCGCAGTGGGTTCGGCCAACATCTGCAGCGCCTGGTCCGAGTGGGTCGCGACGATGACCTTGTCGTACAGCTGACTGCCCTTGTCGGTGTGGATGCAAACACCAGGCTGGCCGGTGGCGCTGGCAGCCAGGTGTTTGATGCAGCGTACCGGTGTGTTCAGACGCTTGTCCGCAATGCCAGCGGTGATTTGTTCGACGTAATGCTTCGCACCGCCCTGCACCGTCCACCACTGAGGCCGGTTGGTGATTTGCAGCAGACCGTGGTTGTGGCAGAACCGCACCATGGTGGACACCGGGAACTGCAGCATCTGGGCCGTTGGGCAACTCCATATGCAGGCCATCATGGGCAGGAAGTACCAATCGCAAAACGCCGTGCCAAAGTCGTGCTTGCGCAGGAACTCGCCCAGGGGTTGCTTCAATTGCGCTTCATTGCCACTGGCAGCCATGCGCGTGGTGAGGGCATTGAAACGCAAGAGGTCGCGCAACATGCCCCAAAAGCGCGGGTTGACCAGGTTGGCGCGCTGGGCAAACACAGTGTTCAGACTGGAGCCGCTCCACTCCATGAGGTGGCCACCGGCAAAGTCATTGGCCTGAACGGAAAACGACATGTCCGATTTGGCGGTGGTCACGCCAAGTTCGGCGAGCAGGCGAATCAGTTGCGGATACGTGCGTTCGTTCAGGACCAGAAAGCCGGTATCCACGCCATGGGTGACTGGCCCTTCCGGCGTCGGCAACGTGACATCTACCGTGTGCGTATGTCCACCAAAGTAGTCTCCCGCTTCGAGCAGCGTGAGCTCGACCTTGCCCCGCAATGCATGGGCTGCGGCCAAGCCGGAAATGCCCGAACCCACGATGGCAACTTTGATCGACACACGCACTCCTTCAAATGATGAAGCGGATTCTAGACTAATTAGTTCACTTACATACTGTACGGTCTTATTTGGTACTTACAAGTATTCATATCGACCAATTAGGCTACAATTTCTCCATGTCGACTCCTGCAACCCCCAAAGTTTCCTTCAAAGCGCAAATGCTGCTGGCGCGCGAAGACGCGATCATTGCGTCGGTCAACCGGCTGCTTGCCGGGAAGGGTTTTGAAGCCATGACGGTGGACGAGGTGGCCGCTGATGTGGGTATTGCCAAGGCCAGCCTGTACAAGCACTTCCCGAGCAAGGAAGACCTGGCCGCAGCGGCCATGGTGTCGGTCATGCGCCGGGCGCAGACGTTTCTGGACACGTTAAGCCCGGAGTCGTCTGCTGTGGAAAAGCTTCGGACCGTGGTGCAATGGACCATGGGCCTGAAGCTCGCTGGCGAAATGCCCTCGCTGCCCAGTCAGAACTCCAACCTGCGTAGCACGCTGATGGCAAACAAGGACTACATGGAGGGGCTGATGGATGTCAGCGACCGCCTGGGTGCCTGGATCGAAACGGCGCAGGCGCAGGGC
>CAIYGK010000128.1 GCA_903925725.1 uncultured beta proteobacterium
AATAAAACCAGATCAGGATCCACTTCAGTTGAAGGCCATCTGGTACTGCCGGCCATCGACCACGCCGGCACCCATGAGTTCGCTCATTTGCGCCAGCATTTCGGTAATCTGCGTGTTGTCGGCATTGACGGCGATCAGGGTTGCCGAGCTGTCCTGCTCCCTGCCAATGATGACGGCGGCGCGCTGGCCGTCGTTGACGTAGCAACTCAACAGCGCTTTGGACAGCAGACGGTAGTGCTCTCTTTGGCCATCATCCAGTCGCTCAATGGCCTGTGCCAATTCCAGGATCAGCTTTCCGGTAGTCATGTCGTCCTCCAATAGTTCGAAATGACTTTATCCACCGCAAGGCTCATGACGTGAGCCTCATGCTTTTCCGTGGAAAATGCTCCGTATGGCCCGTCTCTGCCCTTCCCTCCCTCCACGCGCTGCATTGAATGCTGGCGAGTACGCTGAACTTGAGCTGCTTCAGACGCTGGAGCGCGGACTGTCAGGCGCTTACACGTTGTTCCACAGCGTCGAGTGGTCCAGAGGCGCTGCCGAGAAAGAGCAACACGGCGAAATTGACATCGTGGTGGTCAACCAGACCGGTGATGTCCTCCTCATGGAAGTCAAATCCGGGAACGTCGATTTCCAATCCGGTGGAATCTTCAAGACCTATGGCGCCAAGACAAAAGACATCAAGGCGCAGGTCGGGCTCCAATACGGCGCTTTGCGGTCCCGCCTTGACGATGCCGGTCTGTCCGTGCGTTTGAGCCACCTGTTGGTGCTGCCAGACCTGAAGGTGCAATCCGTAACAGCGCAATGGCCGCGCGAACGCATCATTGACAGTGAAGACATAGGGAACATCGTCTCTCGCATCACCCAGTTGGTCGGGCCGGGGCTGCCTTCCGACAATCTGCCACGTGTGCTGGCTTTCTTTGAAAATCGCTTTCGTGTAGTGCCCGATGTTTCGGCCTTAGCGGGTCGCCTGCAACAGCAAGCATCCCGACTGTCATCCGGTCTAGCCACCTGGGTGCCGCGCATTGATGTGCCTTCTGGCGTGATCCGCGTCGTTGGCACTGCAGGTTCTGGCAAAACGCAATTGGCGCTGCGGCTGTTGCGGGACGCCGATGCAGCCGGTCAAAAAGCCGCCTACATCTGCTTTAACCGTGCACTGGCCGACCACATGGGGCTCGTCTCCCCCGTCCGAACGCCGACGGAGACCTTCCACGAATACGCCGTGCGGGTGGTACGCCGATCCGGTCAGACGGTTGATTTCAGCATGCCAGACGCATTCCAGACCATCGCCACCCAGTGCATAGCAGCACTTCCCGATTACGAGCCAGAACTGGATCTGATCATCCTTGATGAAGTACAAGACTTGCAGCCAGAATGGGTACAGGCCATGCTGACACGGCTTCGCCCCAACGGAAAAGCCTATTTGCTGGAAGACCCCGAGCAGCAGCTCTACAAAGACCGTGAATCATTTGATATTCCTGATGCGGTCACAGTGACCTCGCATGAGAACTTCCGGTCGCCACGCGCCTTGGTGAAACTCATCAATGGTCTGCACCTCACTAACGCCGACGTCGAAGCGCTCTCGACCCATGAAGGCGAATTTCCGGACCCCATTGTTTACGAGTCACCAGAAAAGATTGCGCCGTGCACCATCACCGCCGTTGAGCGCTGCCTGCAACGTGGCTTCAACATCGAAGATATTGCCATCGTGAGCATGCGGGGACGGGAACGCTCGCTGCTTCAGGGTCTTGACCGATTGGGTTCATGGACGCTACGTCACTTCACCGGAAAATTTGATGCGGGCGGCGATGCAGTCTGGACTGACGGGCAGTTGTTGGTTGAATCTGTGCGTCGATTCAAGGGCCAGGCTGCAACGGCGATCGTGCTGACTGAATGTGATGTGGCGCAGCTTGACGCAATGAACCGCAGATTGCTTTTCGTTGGGGTGACACGAGCAAGGGTGCATCTTGAGTGGGTGCTTTCGAACACCACTGCAGAGTTGCTGGCGCAAACTTTCCGAGGCTAAGAAGGTCACGTATTCGACAGTTTCAGCAATACCCACTGCAAGGAGAAATGCTTTGCATGGGCAAGTAACGTCACCTTCTTATCACCCTGACATTCAATCCAACGAACCTAGTCGGACGTATCGTTCAATTGCTTGTGGCGTTATCGATTCGGCACAGCCCGTGCTTCGGTGCAATTGAAACCATTCGCCATACTCCCTTGTAAATTCGGGCCACTGGTCATGCACATGTCCGCTGGGCATTTTTTCCGGAAAACTCCCAAACCTTTTCATCATGAACTCGCCAATCTCCTGCCAGTCAATTTGAACCACCTCTGGATACGTCCGACCAAGGTCCTGATTTTTTTCTGCGCCAACACATATGTACTGCAACGTGTAATACTCGTCTTCGAAACGGCCCGCTGAATACATAGCATCAGCGATATCTTCCACCTCGGCTTCATCCCGCGCGAAGCCTAAACGCCTAACGACGCGCTGCATGTTCTTGGATTCCCGCAAGGTCCACGGACCATTCATCTTGCACAGACTTGATTTCACCTCTACAAGAATGAAAAGCGCCTGCATGCAAGCTCCACTCGCAAGACGGGTCAACTTCGGATCGTCCACCATGTCACGATTGTCATGCCGTGCAAAGATTCGCTCACGACTATTTACGAAGCGCACCCCAATCAGATCTGCCTCTGTGCGCGCAAAGCGTGGTGTTTCATCTTGTGCGATATGTGCAATCGATTTATCCAAATGGACAACGAACCCTGGAATCGACAAGAATCCGTTTAAACGGAAATACCAAGCTGCCACATCCTCAGCTCGCCTACCTCTGGCTAGCGCCTCACGACGGTGCATTTTCTCCTCATTCATCGTTGCCACACTGCAAACCATCGACGCTTCAAACGGGCTGCAACTTTGCGCTCCAAGCGCATGGCTTCCACATACGATCGCGGATTAATACATCCATAGATTCGCCTGACTTCTGTTCCCTTCTCCCACAACATGCTCACACCCCTCAGTTGTTATTGTTAGGTCGGACTCTAACGATTCAAAGGCTCATGACGTGATCCTGAATTTCAATCCCCCAGCGCCTTCATCAACGCATCCCGTGCATCTTGGTAAAACTCAATATCCAGTCTGGTAGCCATATCGTCAGACAG
Organism: uncultured beta proteobacterium; assembly: GCA_903925725.1. Classification (GTDB taxonomy): domain Bacteria; phylum Pseudomonadota; class Gammaproteobacteria; order Burkholderiales; family Burkholderiaceae_C; genus Rhodoferax. Next base: position 3,169 of record CAIYGK010000128.1, read on the forward strand.
GTCAAATAGCTGTCTGCGGCATGCCACTGGCAGCAGCAAGGACTTGGCACCTTTTTCAATCGCCATTTCTGCCAGGCTCACCGCGTTGTGTATCGGTTCGATGGTGCCGCCCAGCGTAACCTCGCCCACCACCACCAAGCCACCACGTACGGACTTCCTTAGCAGCGCGCCACACAATGCAATCAGTGACGCCACACCAGTTTTGGCCCCCGACTTGGCAGCATCAAACCCGCGCAACTGCACTGAAAACTCGTGGGCACGAGGGTCACGGTCGCCCACCAAACTCATGGCCCTGGCATACAGGTTTTGCTCCGCACAGCGAATCGACTCCTGGAAGGCCTGGGGAACGGGTTTATTCAAAACGCGCACTCCGCTTCCCGGCCCTTCGGTCACCTCCAGGCGGAACAGACCTGGGTGTTCATCAGGTGCCCCAGGGCTCAATGCCCAAATTTGCCCGGCTTCCAAAGGTTCATCGCCGATACCGTTCTGGCTTTGCAATTCCGGTGTTGTGACAAATTTTTCGACTCCCTCGTTGCCCAGGGTGTAGCTGAAGTGCGTATTGCGAAACTCTGCTGCCCCAATGCGCTTTTGCTGTTCCTTCACGCGCCTGCGCACCTCCAGAGCCAGCCGCACCGCCCACTCCAGGTCTTCGCCGCTCGGGGTTGCATCGCTACTCGGCGACATCAGCTTCAGTAAGCCACTTGTGGTTTTGTTCACGCCGTTGATGTCGCGCCCTGAGAGTGCCCCACCAAAGAACACTCTGCCCTGCAGCGCAGCCACTCGGCTCTGATTGCGCAGGTTCGTAAAACACTCTGACAGAAAATCGCTCACCAAGCCAAAGTGGTCTGTGAACAAGGTGGGCTTGAGCTTGGGTACGTCCCAACCTGGCAAATAGCAATGAATACGGTCCATAAAGGCCGTGTCGTCGCGCATTTCCGGCGGCAGCGGGCTAAACAGGTGGCCCACACGCTGCTGGGTTTCGATGTCCACGTCAAAGTTCCCGACCATCACAATCGATCCGTCGGCGCGGATGCTCTCTTTGCCGCGCGAGAACTCGCCGCTCTCCATGTAGCCCTTCATAATGTTCACGCCGTCCTTCTGATCAAAGGAAACCCCTGAGACCTCGTCAAAGCAGACCACGTCGTATTGGCACACCAGGCCGCGCTGGCCGTTGGCATTGTTCACAAACATGCGGGCCACACTGGCCTTGCCACCTGACACCAGATGCGCATACGGCGACACCTGTTGGAACAGGTGAGATTTACCAGTGCCGCGTGGCCCGATTTCCACCATGTTGTAGTTGCGCTCCACAAAGGGCACCATGCGCAGTAGCATGGCGTCCTTAGCCCGCTCGGTAAGTTCAGCAGGCTCCAGCCCCACCGAGCGCAAAAGCAAGTCCTTCCACTCTGCGGAGGTGAACTTCTCGCGGGCTCCCGCCAATACGTCCAACACATCATTTTTGGAAAGCTGAATGGCGCGCAGGCCTTCCACTGCAAATGGTCGCCCCCCCTTTTCCAAAGCAATCGTCGGGTCGTAGCCCAGGGTTACTTCGGCATAAAAGCCCCCAGTCAACATGCGTTGATGCTCCCGCACCTTCTCCGCATCGATGCGGACGTCTTTGAGCTTCAGGCTGGGCAACTCTGCCACGTAAGAATCCGTTTTGGCGTCGAGCCGGGCGGAAACAATGTCAATGATCTTGACCTGCCCTTTTTCCTTGGCAGTCGACTTGATCAACTCTTCATTGCCTGCTCGCACCGTACGCTCGGACAATTGCCGCTGCACAATGCTCAAGCCATCACTTATCTCCGCCTCATTGGTCGTGGCGCAATACCGGCCCAACAAGAACTCAACCACATAGGTGGGAACCGGGAACTGGCGGGCAAACTGCCGTACCAAATCTTTGCGGACCAGAAAGCCTTCAAAGGCTTGGGCCGCTTTGCGGTCCAGATCATCAAGCTGCATGCCATACCTCGCCAAATTGGAGTTTTTCTTCTGCCACCTTTTGGTCGTCACGGCGTAGCACCAGGTTGACCGTCTCGCCCAGCAAATCATCTACCTCGTCCAGCACCACCTGGGCTTTGCCTTCCGAGTTCACCACGCCTGGCTCGCCAACGCTGCTACCCAATCGTTCCAGGGTGATGGTCGACCCTTCAGCAAAGGCGGCATCCACTTTGCAGATTGTCTTGCGGGTGTTCCACGTCACCGCTTTGATGCCGGGTCGTCCTTGTGCCGGTGGGTTAGCCGCAATCTCGACCAGCGGCACCACACATTCCTGCAGCGTTAGCCCACCGTGGTCATACACCTGCCCCGCCCTGAAAGCGCCAATACCAGGTGCCAACGCAATGCGCACCTCCGGCCCATAACTCCACGATAGCGTCATGACATCCACACTCGTGGCAGCCTCTTTCACCACGGCGCAACGTGCCCATTTTGTCTCGGTCAACTTGGAATTCAGTTCGACCTTTGGCAAGCCACCTGGTAGCAGCAGCCAGCCGTGATCGGTTACCACACGCACGCGTTGCCAACCCGCGTTCAGCAAGCGCTCTACGGTCTTGGCCAGCTTAGTCACATGGCGCGGCGCCTCCTCGGCCAGGCGCAAGCCTTTGTTATGGCCGTCTGAGTCAATGTCATCCAAAAACTCTGCCCACCCTCGCCCATCCGCAATGCCTGGAGAATCCGGATCGACGATCGTGAATCCCTGCTCTTGAATAGCGCGCCGCAGCCGTTCTGCGACGTATGGACCGTCCGTACCGCCAACGCGCAAAACTGGCTCAAACCCTGTCGCTGTTGCCGCTGACTGCGCGGCCGAATATCCAGGGGAACACCACACCTTGCCCGAGCTGGTAACCGACGGAACGCTGGTAAACCGATGTTGCAAGTTCACTGCCAAACCCGACGTCTGCAGCGTTGCTTCCAACTGCCGAGCCAGGTCTAGCCGCAGTCCATCGACAAAAACCACCACAGTGCCTTCGGGCACGGCATCTAGCGCCTTGGCCGGGTAGCCCTCCGCCACCACGCGCTGCTGAAACGATTCCGCCGACCTTTGCAGCCAGGGCCGATACACCGCCGCCAATGCGGGTTCAACATCAGCCATGCAATCGGAAGCTTGGGCTATGGCCAACGCTCTTAATGCGGCAGCATCCACGGCCCAGCCCTCTTGTGCCCAAACGGCAGCCTGGTGCGCCACGCTGCCGCCCACTGCAGGCTGAAGCGTTGCCCGCGCCACTGTCACCATTGGCAATAGAACTTGTGCAAGAGGTGCCTTTCCCAAGTCCGCCCAAACGGTTTCACGCCGTTTACCATGCTGCGCCTCAAGCGCCAACAGCTCCGTAGCTGCCGCCACACTATCCAGAAGGGCTAGCGCCTTAAATGCCTTTGATAATTCAAGCTCATCTGACTCATTGGCGCGCGGATACCGCTCTGCCTCAGACCACAACTCGGGCTTGGGCACCGCCTTAAACACGTCGTACAAACCCACCTGCTCGTCGGGCCGCAATACAAACTTCTGCCACAGCATGTAGGCCGCATCCGACTCACGGGCCTCCAGCACCAGCGCCGCGGCGTCCAGCGGGCCCTTGGCTAAATCCAGGCCATAACGCTGCTTGGTCGACGCCACAAAGCTGGGCCAGGCATCGCCCTTGTCAAGACGCAGTTGCTCTGGCTCGGCCATCCAACGCAGTACATCGTCGGCTGGGTTGGGGTTAAGAATCTCGTCCAGAAACGCCAGGTCGATAGTCCGCCCTTCCAGCGTCACCAGTGACCGGCTCAGCAGCTTTGGCAGCGCCTGCTTCAGGGCTGCCAATGTCTGCTGGTCTCCCTTCGTAGGAAGACCCAAGCCATTGCGCTTGCTTTCAAAGAAAGCGCGCAACGTCCAGTCTTTGGTGTTCTCTTGCCGCCAAAAGTTGCCGCGGTATTGCAGCTCGGCAATGGGTGCCAGTTGTGGATCATCCTTTACCGCGCGCAGGTCGGTGCGCAAACTGCTGTTTGCCACACCCGGTAGGTACAAAATAGGCACAGTTCCAGGGGGCAACCCGCCCGCTCGCCCATCCGCCACCATCCGCAGCCATGCACCAGGGCCGGTGCGCTCCAACGGTTTGTATTCCCCCAGTGAAAACAACTCGGGAATCAAAGACTTCAGGTTGGGCAGCACCCCGTCCCAATCGCAGCGGTCATCGGTCCACAGTACGGCGACGGGGGCCGTTTCAATCGAAGGGTTGAAGCGCTTGGCCTGTTCGCGTACGCGAAAGGCAAGTTCCGTGATAACGGTTTTTAATTGTGTTTTCACTAAATTTCAAGCGTCCGTTTTGCCACTATGAAGGTTGCAGTACCCACTCGCTCAATTTCACCGATGAGTACCCTCGTGTCGTCTAGCCATTCAACTTTTCTAGGCTCCGCTGCAGCGTCTTGCGCCTTTATGACAAAGAATGCTGCCTCGCCACCATTTTTGATTGCATGTTCAACCCAAAATTCCTGGTTGTTCACGCCCGCTTTGTTGCTCCACGTTTGATCAGAAATTTGGCATCGCATCTGACCCGAAACATTCGAAATGTGATCTTGCCAGCCAGTAAATACAGGCATCTTCAACTTTTTGGAAAAACCACCCCACTCGTTTCGCACATTGACCGGGCGCTGACTTGTGACATCCCCCGCGCGGCACGTATAAGTGTCAAGCTTTGCCCACATATCCTTGAGCATCTAGCCCACCATTTCAGTAACGTTTGCAGGGCAAGCCATCCAAACCTTCTTGGCAACATCAAACAGTTCCAGCGCCCGTGTCTTGATCGCGGGCTCATTCCAATCTGGATACACCTTCAGCTTCAAGTTCAACTCCAACTTACTATGCTCGGCCAACCCACTCCGCTTTGCCACGCCAGTTTCGCTCTCCCAGGGTGCATTCGATAGTGCCGGATTGAGAGCTCCGCTAAGTAACGTCAAGTTGCCAATACCATGCAAGCTGATTTCTCTTGCATCCGCACTTATATCGGCCGGCAGAGGCCAGTGGTCTTGCCATTTTTGGGGCATGACATGCTCGATTTGCAGCTTGGAGAAGTCGAAATGTAGAACCGGCTCCCCATATCTATTCTCGGCAATGTATTGCTCTTCGATTGCCCGTAAAAGCATAACAACGCGCTCCCGTCTGAGCACGTTGTAGAAACGTTTGTCACACCAACTGCGCATGAAGTAGTTATCGTCCGGCCACCAATCGGTCGATCCGTAAGTGCCTCGGAGCACATTGGTTGTAGCGGTTAGCAATGCAGCGTCATCTACCTCAGATTCAATGGCACGAAGCAGTTCAATTGACAACCCGCCATAACCGCGGGTCTGAAAGCCACAAACCATCCGACGAACCAAATAGCTCTCAAGTGCACAAACTACCGGGATGAGGACCTTGCTTTCCGCATCTTTTTTATCCCTGAATCTATCGAGCAATGCCAGCAACACCGGATGGAAGACAACTATGTCCAAGGTGCCAAGTCGACGCAAGAAAACATCAAAACGAGAATCAGACAAGGGTTGATCTATGCGCCTAAAGTGCTCTGCATTTCTCTGAATGATCTCCATCACAGCTTTGACGTCAATCCTTCCATCCGCTGAGCCGCTTCGCAGGCTATCCATGTGCCGGAGAAAACGGTCATAGAGATGCTTCGCAGAAACCTGTTCCGTCGTTTCCTTTGCGATCCAATTCTGCAAAAAGGTATCGACGCGTGGCCGTGCGGCGTGCCCAACACCAACTTTCTGGCGCCAGTACGACTGATTGGAATCAAATTGTTTCCAGTGTTCGAGGTACAACGGCGCGGGATCAAGCCTCTGTTTACTTGCCTCCCACAACAGCCAGTTTTTAATCAGGTCTGACGGAAGCAGCGGAGTGCCATGCGCATTGAGGGTCTCAAAAATCGCCTGTGGCTCGTCTGTGGCGTCGAGGTCCAAGACAATGAGCTTCACGTAGTCCCGAAGTCCCGCAGCCAGTCCTTTCGCTCGCTCTGCAGTTGTAGATACATCCTTTGAAAGATGCTCAGCAATCTTTTCGCGGAAAAATGAATACGCACTTCCAAGTTGGCCCGCGTGCGGTAGGTAAACTGCCAAGCCATCAGAGAGCATCACAGCTTGAAACGCAGCCCTATCTTCATTTGTTGGCCAAACTTTGAACCGCTCCTCGACGACCACTTGAGCCTGGTTTTCGCACATCATCGCGATCTGCTGCGTCGCCGCCTGAAGATGCAGTGCGTTGTCCTCAGACGCGCCCAGCATTCGAGCCTTGAGTTCATGTTCCGCAGCCTTGAGCAGAATCTGCAAAGTGGTCAAACGCTGTTGGCCATCAATGATTTCGCGCCGCGGCAACGTTCCAATCGCGTTTGGCTTTTGCTCCAGAACAACCGTACCCAGAAAGTGACTTGCAATCGGGCTGTTGCCACCCGATTTCAAAATTCGGTCTAGCAAGTCAGATACGTCTTGCCAAAGTGGAAGCCATTGTTCTTCTTTAGACCAGACGTAGGGTCTTTGAAATAGCGGCACTGTCAGGCGCCCAGGGCCTCCAAAGACTTGTCCCACTGAAATGTAATTCGGTTGCATAAATCCTCACGATCAATTTGTTTGCGACGATGCGCCTGTTCTCAGTATCGGAGATGCCCGATTCAGATCAAAATTCACGAGGAGACCTTTTTGGCCGATGATCTGCCCGCTTCACGCGCTGCGTCAAAAGCCTCAGTCCACTTGCCAATTCGCTTGCGTGCTGAAGGAGTTAACGAGTGGTCAAGCTTCTTCCTGAAGTCTGCGCTTTGGGTTTGCTCGTAAGTAATGTCCTTGAACACCAGGCTCAATGAAGGCTCGCCCCCTTTGGCGCGATCCAGTCCTTGCTGCAGTTCATCCCGAATAGCATTTGCATCTATCGGTGCCGCAGCTTTGCCATCCGCTGTGGGCTGAAGTGGACCCCAGAGTCCGGACAGACTTGAAGGTAGTTTAAGTTGCACTCGACTTCTCGCAGCTGGACGGCGCTGCCCCGGTTTTTGCAATTGGTATTGCTGGCTCACTCTCAATCCTGACTTCCTCGAACTCAGTCC
>CAIYGK010000129.1 GCA_903925725.1 uncultured beta proteobacterium
CCAGCAGGCCATCGAGTCCGGCCGACTTGACGGCCAGATTCAACATGGCGGCGTCGCCGTTGCTCAGGATCCCGGTCGGTATGCAGCGTGCCTTGAGCTCGCCGAGCACCTGCCGGTTCTCCGGGAAGGCGCTCAGGTGCCGGTACTGGTTCATCAGGCTGTCAATCTGGCTGTCCATCTCCGTCAGCGTTGCCGGCGTTGGCGCGACGATGCGCCGGATGGCGTAAACCAGGGCAGCGCGCGTCAATTCCCAGAAAGGCCGGTAAACCGACTCCTGGGCCGGACCGCGTTTGCTGGTGGTCACGAGCCGCGTGTATTCGATCTGTTTGTCGCGCCACAGGACGCTCAGAGCCTGGCCTTTGCCGGGAAACATCTGCTCGGCCAGCAGGGCCACGCTGTAGACGTCAAACAGCGTGCCATAGGCGTCGAACAGCACGGCGCGCGGCGTCCCGGTGGTCGGGATCCTAGACTTTTCGTTTGGATGAGGGCTGCTTCTTGGCATGCCACTACTTTATTCGATACTTTATAGATTATTAATATTTGAAATATCAATTAATCAATGACAAAATAGATGGTAATCAGCAGGGTAGGATGGAAGTGCTCCATTCGCAATTCCGAACAATTTCGAACTTCCCGGGAACCAAGCCCATGAACGCAAGCAATGCCAGCGCCGCGACCCGTCACTCCTTGCCGCTGGACGGCCTGCGCGTCGTCGAATTCACGCACATGGTGATGGGCCCCACCTGTGGCATGGTGCTGGCCGACATGGGGGCCGAAGTCATCAAGGTCGAGCCCATCGAGGGAGACCGGACACGGCACCTGCTGGGTTCGGGCGCCGGGTTTTTTCCGCTCTTCAACCGCAACAAGAAGAGCATTTCCATAGACCTGCACAGCGCTGATGGGGCCGAGGTTGCGCGCAAACTGGCGGCCAGTGCCGACGTGGTGCTGGAGAACTTCAAGCCCGGCACGATGGCCAAGTACGGACTTGACTATGCCGCGCTGTCCAGGGTCAACGGGCGCCTGATCTTTGTCAGTCACAAGGGCTTCTTGCCCGGTCCCTACGAGCACCGCACGGCGCTTGATGAAGTGGTGCAGATGATGGGCGGGCTCGCCTACATGACCGGGCGCCCGGGCGACCCGCTGCGTGCTGGCTCCAGTGTGAACGACATCATGGGTGGCATGTTTGGCGCCATCGGAGCCCTGGGCGCCCTGATCCAGCGCGGTATCACCGGCAAGGGGCAGGAAGTGCAGAGTGCGCTGTTCGAGAACAATGTGTTTCTGGTCGGGCAGCACATGTTGCAGTACGCCATCACCGGCAAAGCGGCTGCGCCCATGCCGGACCGGATCTCCGCCTGGGGCGTCTACGACGTCTTTACGGTGAAGAACGGTGAGCAGATCTTTCTGGCGGCCGTGAGTGACTCGCAATGGGCCGTGTTTTGTGACGCCCTGGCTTTTCCGGACCTGAAAACCGACCAGCGATACGCCAGCAACAACCTGCGCGTGCAGCAGCGTGCCACCTTGCTGCCGGTGTTGCGCGAGCGTCTGGCTGTCTACAGCGCTGCCGAGTTGACGGCGCTGTTCGAACGCGTCGGCCTGCCCTTTGCACCGATCAGCCGGCCTGAAGAGTTGTACGACGACGAGCACCTGCTCGCCACCGGTGGGCTGGCCGACATCACCTTGCCCGATGGTGAGCGCGCAGGGCAGACCGTGCAGACTACGCTGTTTCCTTTCACCATGGACGGCCAGCGACTGGGTGTGCGGCTGCAGCCTCCGACCCAGGGAGAACACACGTCCGAACTGCTGGCTGGGCTCGGATACAGCGCGTCGGCGATAGAAGTTCTGCGCAACGAGCACGCCGTGGCATGATTTGCACAGTTTTTCCGGGAGAGCAAACGATGAAATTCCTGACACAAGCAGTCAGCGTTGGTGCCGTTCTGGTCGCGGCCCTGTCATGGTCGGCACAGGCCCAGACCGGGGCACCAGCCTGGCCTGACAGGCCGATCCGCTTTGTCGTTCCCTACACACCAGGTGGTGGCACCGACGCGGTCACGCGCCACATTGCGGACAAGATCACGCAGGACACCAAATGGATTTTTGTACTGGACAACAAGCCCGGTGGCGGCGGCAATATTGGCATCGACCTGGTGGCAAAGTCCAAGCCTGATGGCTACACCATTGCCATGGGCCAGACTGCCAATCTGGCGATCAATCCAGCGGCCATGGCGAAGATGCCTTTTGACGCTGTGAAGGATCTGGTGCCGGTGGCCCTGGTGGCCGAAGTGCCCACGCTGCTGGTAGTGCGGACTGACTCCGCGTGGCACAGTCTGGCTGATGTGATCAAGGCAGCGCAGTCCAGGCCCGGTCAGGTCACGCAGGCGCTGGCCGGCAATGGCACGGTAGGCCATCTGGCTGGCGAAATGCTGGCCCGCAAGGCGAATTTCAAAGTGCTCAATGTGCCTTACAAGGGCGCTGCGCCGGCCATCACGGATCTGCTGGGCGGGCAGACCGACTACATGTTTGCCACACCGCAGGCGGTGCTGGGCATGATTGCAGGCGGCAAGCTGCGTGCGCTGGCGGTGACTTCAGCCAGGCGCATTGGCGTGCTGCCGAACGTGCCGACCGTTGCAGAGCAGGGCTACAAGGGATTCGAGGCGGTAGACTGGAAGATGATCGTGGCGCCGGCAGGGACTCCGGCAGATGTTGTCAAGCGCCTCAATGCTGCCACTGCCAGAGCGCTGACGCAGCCGGCCCTGCTGGCCAAACTGGCCGAAGAAGGCAGCAGTGCCATGAGTGGGAGTCCGGAGGAAGTAGCCAGGTACCTCAAATCGGAACAGGCCGAGTGGGGCACCGTGATTCGGGAAGCGGGCATCCGGTTTGAGTGAGCTTGACGGCAAGTCTCAGTCGAGGCTGGTAAAGCGATAGCCTACGCCATAAACAGAACTGATGCCGACGTCAGCGACGCCGGCCTGGTCGAGTTTTCGGCGCAGGTTCTTGATGTGACTGTCTATTGCCCGGTCGCTGACGTCGCGCAGGTCTTCGTGTACGCTGTCAAGCAGACGTGAGCGGACAAAGATATGACCCGGACGCGACAACAGCAGGCGCAGCAGGCGGAACTCCACCGGCGTCAGTGGCAGAGGCTGGCCCAGCCATTCAATCTGCTGACGCCCATCGTTGACACTCAAGCCAGCAGGCTGGCCGGCTCGGGTCAATGCCCCCTCGCTGCGACGTAGCAGGGCCTTGACGCGGGCGACGAGTTCACGCGGGCTCAAGGGCTTGCAGATGTAGTCGTCCGCGCCCGTATCGAGCCCGAGCAGGCGGTCGATCTCATCGATGCGGGCGGTCACCATGATGACCGGCACGCTGGAGAACTCGCGCAGCGCGCTGCAGACCGCAAGACCATCGAGGCCGGGCAACATGAGGTCCAACAGCACCAGCGCAGGTTCTGAACTGCGAAGCCGTCGCAAGGCGTCCCGACCATCGCCACAAAGTTCGGTCAAAAAGCCATGCATGTGCAGGTAATTGGCCAGCATGTCGGCGATCTTGGCGTCGTCTTCGACGATCAGTACAGTACGCTCCCGCGCTGGCAGGCTCATGTTTACGCCTTCCTTCGCTCTATGTGTTGCGGTTGCAGCGGCAGTTCGACCCGCATGGCCAGTCCGCCCAGGCTGGAGGCGCTGGCTTCGACACGTCCGCGGTGCGCCTGCACGATGGCGCGCACGATTGCCAGACCCAGGCCGCTGCCGTGTTGAGCGCCGCGCGTACGGGCGCTATCGACCCGAAATAGCGGATCGAATAACTTGCCGAGATGCTGTGCTGCAACGCCAGGCTCGCTGTCTTGCACCGTCAACTGCAGCATGCCCGTCCAGGCACGCCAGCTGACTTCGATGCGCCCCGGTGCGGTCGTGTAGCGCAGACTGTTTTCCAGCAGGTTGGACACCAACTGTTCAATCCGGCCAAAATCCAAGCGGGCAGTGATCGGTTGACCCGCGCCTTCAACCTGCAGCGTCAATCCGTGTTGGGCGGCTCGGGTTTCATAGCGAAGTACCATGCGCTGCAGCGCTTCATTGGCATCGCCATTGACGAAATGGCAGGGCATCTGGCCGAGGTCGGCCACCGTCAAGGTGTGCAGATCGTCCACCAGCCGCGTCAGCTGTGCCACCTCTTCGCTCAGACTGGTCATCACTTCGGGACTTGGCTGGCGCGCTCCGTCCTCAATCGATTCAAGCTCCCCGCGCAGTACCGACAGTGGTGTGCGCAATTCGTGCGCGATCTGTGCAATCCAGTGTCGCCGGCTTTCATCGGCGGCGGCCAGCGCCACCGCCATCGCGTTGACATCGGCGGTCAGCTGGTCGATTTCAAGCGCGCCCGCCGGCTCGCTGGTCGGAATCTGGACCGACTGCTCACCGTTCGCAATGCGCTGCGTCGCCAATTGCAGGTCGCGCAGCGGGCGGCTCCAGCGGCGTCCCACGCGCCAGGCCACGAGCACTGCAGCGGCGATGGTCACAAGGGCGGCCAGCGCGAGCCCGGCGTACTGGCGCTGCAGGAAGCGGGCATCCATGCCCTCGGGTTCGGGCTCGGCGCTCAGCTCTGCAACGGCCACCTCCCGGCCATCGACCTTGATGGCGCGCACGGTGCGCCTCGCGTCAGGCATTTGCGACCGCCCCGCCAACCGGTTGCCCTGGCTGTCGCGCAGCACGACGCGCTCGGCCAGATTGCCGGCGGCCGGGGGCGGCCGGGGCGGCGGCATGTGGGGCGGGCGGCCCTGTTCCGGCGGTCCTGGTGGCGGTCCGGGCGGTCGGCCACCGTTGAACTCATCGGTCAGTTCACGCATCGCCTCATGGTTGTTGCGAAGCCAGTCCATACCTGGGTCCAGCGCGGCGCGGCGCTCGACCAGCTGGACGAAGCGGGTGAACTGCTCGTCGTCGCGAAGGCGCAGGTAATCGACAAATCCGCTGTGCAGGTTCCAGACGCTCAAGCCACCAACCAGCAGCACCGCGAGAACCACGGCCGCCGCCAGCAGCAAGGACAATTGGTGGGCGATACGCAGGCGCATGGGTGCGATCTTAGAGCTTGCAGCTTGTCAGACCGGCGCTGGCGCATCAGGGCGCTGGCGGCGCATCACTGAGGGTGTGCAGGAAGGCAACAATGTCATCGATCTCCGCCTCGGTCAACGCCGGGCCGGCACTGGCCGGCCGGTTGAACGGTGCCTTCTGAACCTCGATATTGGCCAGGTAGCGCACCGGGAGGTCGTTGCTGAACGCCTGGCCGTACCAGTGCTGCGGGCTGCTGTTGCGGGTCGCGTAAAAGCGTACTACCTCGCGCAAATCCTTGAAGAAGCCGTTGTGCATGAAGGCGGGTCGCTCGGCCACGTTGCGCAGGGTCGGCATGCGGAACTTGCCGCAAAAGTTCTCGATGCTGACGCCAGCGGCTACGCCAGACGGCAGCGTCGGCGCCGCACGTTCAGGTCCGCACAGGCCGAGGTCAAAGAAGGACGGATCGGTATTTCTCGGGATTGCGCTGTTGCGCGGCACGCCGGTGGCGTAGTAGGTGAATTCCGAAAACGGCGAATCCTCCGGTTTGCCGCTGTTCGGGTTCATCAGGTGACAGGCTGAACAGTTGCCTTTGGCCGGGTCCGCAAACAACGCCATGCCGCGTGCCTCGCCCGGGCTCAGGCGCGCCAGGCCCCGCACAAAGGCGTCGTATTTCGAACTGAAGGGCTGCAGCGCTGATCG
>CAIYGK010000130.1 GCA_903925725.1 uncultured beta proteobacterium
CGGCGTGACTTGCATATTGCCGCCAAATGAATACGCAGTGTGCCTGTAGGTATTCAGGTCGGTGAGGGTTTCGCTGGCGACGGTGCCACTGGTGACAAAGCCGGCCACTGTGTAGTCGCTGCCGTTATAGGCCAGTGAGCCGGTGGCGCTGCTACCCCGGGTGTCGAATCGAGCGGCAGAGGGATCGACACCAAACGAATATTGCAAGCCAGTCACCAGACCATTGGAGAATGCCTTCTTCCAAACAATCCCGTTGTTGATTCGGGTACCACCCACTCTGTTGCCGTCGCCGTTCGAGTTGTTAGGCGTGCCTGCATAGAAAATCAGCTGTTTGAAGTTGTTGGTGTTGGTATAGCCACCTTGTTCCAGGTTGGCCTTGGCAGGGCCATAGGGGTCGCCATAGACCGCGGACGCCGCCGGGTCACGCCCCAGCGCATTTTGCCGACCAAAGCTGATCTTGCCGAGGGCATCGCTCTGAATGCCGACCCAGGCGCCACGGTTAAACAGAATGTTGGGAGTGTCCACCTCGCCAGTATTGGCGACAAACTCGCTCTCCAAACCAAAAATGGCCCTGATCGGGTCTGGGCCGCTGCTTGTGGCGTGTGAACCTGTGAGGCCCCAGCGGTTTCCGCTGAACCAGGCCACTTGAGGAGTAAATTGGTTTGCGCGATTTCCATTTGCATCGGCCGAAGTCGCATTGTTCTTATAGCCAAGAGTCACGTCGATCAAGCCATACAGGGTGACGCTGCTGCTGCTGTTTCCAACGGTCAGACCGCTGCCACTGCTGGCGGACTTGGCTGCGGGTTCCGCCGCCGCGACGGCCGCGTTGCTCTTCTTGGCTTGTTCAACAGCCGCCAGTGCCTGTTCCAGGGCCGCTTGTGCCTGCCTTGCTGCGGCTTGCGCCTGTGCAGCGGCAGCCTGAGCCTGAGCCAGCGCCTGCTGCATTTGCTCCGTGCTCTGCGCCTGCGCCGCGACCGAGGCGAGCCCCAAGGCGGCGCTCATGAGAATAACTTTCTTTGTCTGCATTGAGATATCTCCAAAGTTGAATAATGGTTCGTCGAAGCGTTGTGCAGGACGCGACCGGTTGGCGACATGTGCACCTCGCCAACTGCTGCGCAATGTAGGTGAAGGCAGCTTTCAGTCCGCTTTCAGTCAGAGCTACCTAGGGAAAGTACTGATAGCGACTGGCGCGACAATGATTTGCCAGGAGCTTTTTGAATCCTGTACCCCGCAACTGACATGCGAATCCTTGTCGTGGAAGACAACGCCGAATTGGCCCAGTGGCTGGGCCGAACCCTGCGCGCAGAAAAGTACACAGTCGATTGCATCGCCGATGGAATGGATGCTGATTTCGCGCTGCGCTCGGAAAAGTACAACCTGGTGATTCTCGACCTCGCCTTGCCTCGCATGGATGGCAGGGAAATCCTGCGGCGCATGCGAACGCGTCAGGACGCAACACCAGTGCTGGTGCTGACTGCCAACAACACAATCCAGAGCCGGGTCAGCGAACTCGACGAGGGTGCAGAC
>CAIYGK010000131.1 GCA_903925725.1 uncultured beta proteobacterium
CATGGCATCTTCAATCACTTTCGGGTCGATGTTGTGGCCACCCCGAATGATCAGGTCCTTGGAGCGCCCGCTTAAATTGAGTCGACCTTGATCATCGAGCCAACCCAGGTCACCGGTGGCCAGCCAGCCGTCTGCCGTGAATGCGTGGGCATTGTCCTTCGCGTCGACAAAACCCGAAAACAGATTCGGCGACTTGAAGGTCACCATGCCCTGTTCGCCGCGCGGCATCTCGCGCTCGCTCGGGTTGCCGTGTTCATCCAGAGCCACGATGCGCAGTTGCGTGTAGGGCAACCTGAAACCGACGCAACCCGCCGGGGCATTGACGCCAGGGGGCGTGATGGTCGAGATACCGGCCATCTCCGTCATGCCCAAACTCTCATGCACATGCAAACCAAACAAAGTCTCAAAGCGCGCTGCCATATCCGGCGAGATGGGCGCCGCGCCAGTGCGGCAATAACGCAAGGACGAGATGTCTGCCGTCCCGACCGGGATGTCGACCAACGCTGCCAATATGGTGGGCACAGCTGAGACCACCGTTGCCCGATGCCGCTCGACCAGGCGCCAGTAATTGCGCAGCACTTCCCGGTTGCGAAACAAGGCGGTCGTTGGAATCACTACTTCGGAGCCGGCTGCAAAGGATGTCAGCGAGCCTGGCAGCACGCCGGCCACGTGGAACAGCGGATAACCGTTGATCACGACATCGGAGGCAAGCGTGCCCTGCAACTGCACACAGACCCAGGCCGTGAAGACCTGCGCGGCATGACTGTGGCGAGCCAGCTTGGGCGCGCCCGTGGTGCCCCCAGTATGAAAGTAGGCGGCGATGTCGCCGGGTGAAATGTGGCGTTCGCTGACAAGGCGATCATCGACCTCGTGGCGGCGCAGCTCGCCAAAGTCCAGTACACCGTCAGGCAGGGCCGGTGCTGTCGCTTCACCGACAGGTGCAAAGCGCAGCACCGCAAGCAGCGTCGGCACCTGAGTGCGGATACGCATGGCCTTGGACCAGATTCCTGCTTCGTCGTCCGAGCCCCAGGCGAACAGGACCTTGGCCTTGCCGGCGTTCAGCAGGGAGACCAGCTTTTCTTCGCTCAGCAAGGGATTGAGCGGTTGCACGATGCCTGCTGCCTCGCCACCCCAGAGTGCCAGGTGATAGTCCAGACATCCCGGCAGCAGGACCCCAATGGCATCTTCAGGCTGCACACCGATTCGAAACAGCAGGTTCGCAGTCTGGTGAATACCAGCAAGCAACTCGGCGTAAGACCAGCGAGTGAGTCCATCTTCGGGCTCGGCCGAGTGCAAAAAGGTCAGTGCCGTCTTGTCGCCGAAGGCCTTGGCCGAGCTGCAAAAAATGTCGTAGGTGCTGCGCGCGGCAAACGCCTGCTCAAGAGGTGTTTCCTCCAGACGCAGAACGTCAGCTTCACTGCGGATCGGAAATGACGGAACAAAGGGCATGCGCCATGGTAGTCGCAAACGACCTCAGGCCACAAACACCCTAGCCTTGCGCGGTGTCAGCAGCACCGTCTCATCGGTTTTCAAACCGAGCGCATGGAACTGTTGCGCCGGAATCTGGGCCTCGATCAGCTCGCCATTGCCGGCGGAAGCGTCCAGCGGTAGCAACTCCAGACGCGCAATCGGACCGACCACGATGGCTCGGGTGAGACGCGCTACGATGCCGCTGGCCGCGCCGGTGTTCGGGCTGCCCGGCGTGTAGCGCTCTACCTCCAGGTCATGCGGACGCACATAGGCAAAGGCCTTGGCGTCCTGCACGTCGCCGTGCTCGGGCGTGGCCAGACGCAGGCCGTCATGGTTCTCACCGATCAGCATTTCACCTTCGTGCGCGCGACCGTGAAACAGATTCACGTCACCCAGGAAACCATAAACAAAACGGCTTGCCGGATGGTCCCAGACTTCCTGCGGTGAGCCAATCTGCTCCACGGCGCCGCTGTTCATCAGCACCACCCGGTCCGCCACTTCCAGCGCTTCCTCCTGATCGTGCG
>CAIYGK010000132.1 GCA_903925725.1 uncultured beta proteobacterium
ATTGATTGATTGATTGATAGCATGGATAATCAATTCGCCATGATCCAGACAGCTGAATCCTTGCCCGGAATATCCGACTGAAACCCATGATGAATACGGTCCGGAGCTGGCTTGCGCCACCTGTCTTTGAGGGTGATGGCGAGAGAGCACGCCTGGCCGGTCTGATCAACGCCATCTGCATCGTTTCTATCCTGTTCACCCTGCTTGTCATTGTTGGAGGGTTGCTGGGTCGGCGAACGCCTGCCAGCACCCAGGTCATGAACCTGCTCTTGCTGGTCCTCCTCCTGCTCTGTCGCAACCGGCTGCATGGCGGGCAGATCACCCTGGCCACACTGGGTCTGGCCATCGGTGGATTTGCATACATCACCGCGGTCAATATCAGCCTGGGAACCATTCGAACTCCGTCAACCGCCACCTACCTTTTTTGGGTGCTCATGATGGGCGCAGCGTTCCACATCAGAGGTCTGGTGGTCTCCGTTGTGGCCAGCTCGGCGGCCGTGATGGGGCTGATCCTGGCCGAGAACGCGGGCATGCTGCCACAGCCCGATTACAGCGTCACCGTGACTCAGTGGGTGACCTATACCGTCCTCTTTGGCTTGACCGCCGGCCTGACCTACTATTCCAACCAGATGACGCGCGACTCTCTGGTGCTTGCGCGCAGGGAGGTTGAGCAACGCAGCCGTGCCGAGATGGAACTGCGCAAATTGACGCGTGCTGTTGAGCAGAGCCCGGCGTCCATTGTGATTACTGACCTCAGTGGGAACATCGAGTATGTGAACCCACGTTTCAGCAAGGTCACCGGCTACGGCCTTAATGAGGTGCTTGGAAAGAATCCTCGCATCCTAAATGCAGGCCAGACCCCGGCCGGAACGCACCGGCAGTTGTGGCAGACGCTGAGCGCCGGCCGGGAGTGGCAGGGCGAGTTCGTGAATCGAAAGAAGGACGGTACGTTCCATCCTGAATCGGCCATCATTTCTCCGATCACGGATCAACATGGACAGGTCACCCACTATCTCGCAGTCAAGGAAGACATCAGCGAGAGAAAGCAGGGTGAAGAGGCGCTTAAAGCAGCCAACCGGGAACTCAGTTTGCGTCTGGTTGAAATCGAAGGTTTGCAGGCCGAGTTGCGTGAACAGGCATTGCACGACCCGCTCACCGGACTTTACAACCGCCGCTACCTGAACGAGGCACTGGCGCGCGAATTGGTTCGCTGCCGGCGCGAAAATGCGCCATTGAGCATCATCATTGCCGACATCGACCATTTCAAGAAGATCAACGACAGTCACGGACACCAGGCAGGTGATGAAGTTCTGGTGCTGGTGGCGGCACTGCTGAAGAATCAGGCGCGCGGTTCCGATATCGCCTGTCGCTATGGCGGCGAGGAGTTTCTGCTGGTCATGCCAGGCTCAACGCTGGAATTTGCCCACAAGAGGGCCGAAGAGATCAGACAAAAATGCGTCGCGCTCGCCATCGAGAAGGGCGGAACGAATCTTGGGGTGACCCTGTCCTTTGGCATCGCGGGCTACCCCGATCACGGACAGGAGGCTGATGAAGTCATCATCAAAGCCGACCATGCCCTTTACCAATCCAAGGCGAACGGACGCAATCAGGTGACCGTATGGCGCACACCGGATGAACTCGCCTGATGCGCAAGCGCCCGAGCATAGGCTGCAGACCCGGACTGACACCAGGAGCTTGCTGGCTGGGCCTCCTGATGCTTGCCGCTACCCTGCCTGCGCACGCGCAGCCCCAGACCGAGGCATCTGAATCGTTCAGGACCAACGACGGCGTGTACCCGGCTGAACGGTCGGACTCCGCTACGCCTGCGGTTGAACCGGGCCGCCCGACTCCGCGGCGCAATGCCGGGGAGTTGAAACCCGTCACCATCACCGGCGCGGCACTGGACGACACCGAAGCGCGGCGCCAGTCGACTGCAAGCAAGATCATTGTCGGACGCGAGGAGATCGAACGCTTCGGCGACAGCACCATGGGCGAACTGCTCAAACGCCTGCCTGGCGTCACTATGCCAGGCCGCCCGGGGCGCGGCGGTGCACCCAGGATGCGTGGGCTGGGTGGCGGTTACACACAGATCCTGATCGATGGTGAGCCGGCACCCCGCGGCTTCTCGCTCGATGAACTCTCTCCCGAACAGATAGAACGCATTGAGATCCTGCGTGCACCCACAGCCGAAACCGGGGCCCGCGCCATCGGCGGCACCATCAACATCGTGACCCGCGGCGGTTACAGCAAGAGGCTCAATGATCTGCGCCTCGGCGTTGGATTCGAGAATGGCAATCGACAGCCCGGCGCATCATGGACCCGCAATGAACTGGTGGGCAACTGGATCTACAACATCTCCCTGTCGGCCCAGCACGGCGTGCGCAGCAATGACAGCAGCAGCCACACAACAATAGAGAATCTGGCCAGTGGCGATTTGATAGACCGGCTGGAACGCACGCAGTCCTCAGGCCAGCGCGATGCCATCCAGGCCAATGGCCGCCTGCAATGGCGTAGCGAGCAGGGCGACACCCTGGTTCTGACTCCCATGCTTGTGCACTCGCAGAGTTCCAGCATGAGCAGCAGCACGCTTTTGCAAAGCGGTGGCATAGCACCCTTTGACAGCAGCAGCGGTTCCGGCGCCAACCGTTTCAGCAGCCTGCGCGTCGGTGCCCAATGGATGCACCGGTTGCAGGACGGCGGCAATTGGCAACTGCGCGCCACGCTGGGACAAAGCGATTGGGACAACGCTTCGCAGCGGCAGTACTTTGGCTCAAGTCCCACGGTCAGCCAATCGGACAACAGTTCAGAGCAGCACGACCTCAATTTCAGCGCCAGCGCCAAACTGACCAGAACGCTGGCCAACGACCACAGTCTGGTGACTGGCGCCGAGTTGCAAAGCAACCGGCGCCGTGAGGTCGCGAGCACGTTGCAGGATGGCGAGTCGCCCCTGTCCGAATTCGACGGCAACCTCACGGCATCGAGCCTGCGCACAGCCATTTACGCCCAGGACGAGTGGTCGGTAACACGCCAGCTGGCAGCGCACGCGGGATTGCGCTGGGAGGGCATCAGCACTCAGGGCACGGCGTCCAGCGGGACGCCTGATAGCAGCAATCAAAGCAGCGTCTGGACGCCCTTGCTGCATGCGGTCTGGAAGTTCGACTCCGAGAACCGCGACCAGTTGCGCGCCAGCTTGACCCGCAGCTACCGCTCACCCAACTTGCAGGACCTGATCGCGCGCCCCAGCATTGCCAGCATGTTTCCCGGACGCGGGCCGAACGATGAACTGCACCCGGACCGAGCCGGCAATCCCACGCTCAAGCCGGAGCTGGCCAGCGGTCTGGACATTGCCCTGGAGCGCTTCCTGCCCGGCAGCGGCATGCTCAGCGCCAACCTGTTTTACCGCCACATCAATAATCTCATGCGCAGCCAGACGACGCTGGAGACGGTTTCGTGGGCCGATTCACCGCGCTGGGTGGCACGGCTACAGAACATCGGTGACGCCATCACCCAGGGCCTGGAACTGGAGGCAAAGTTTCGTGCCAGCGACCTGTGGCCGCAAGCACCACGGATTGATGTGCGCAGCAACATCAGCCTGTTCACCTCGCGTGTGCAAGGCGTACCTGCACCGGACAACCGGCTCTCGCAGCAACCCAATGGCACAGCGAACCTGGGCGCGGATTACCGGCTGCGCGACATGCCACTGAGCTTCGGCGGCAACCTCAACTGGACACCGGGCTACACCACGCGCCTGAGCGACGACCAGCGAGTGGTGCAAAGCGCAAAGCTGGTGGTGGACGCTTTTGCCCTGTGGACGATCAACCCGACCAGCCAGTTGCGCATCTCGCTGGGCAATCTTGCGCCGCGCGATTATGTGACAAGCAACACGCTGGATTCAATCAACGCGGCCGGTCAGGCGCTTCGCGAGAGCGTCACCAATACGGCCCCTTCCTGGCTCAATCTGCAGGTGCGACTGGAGCTCAAGCTGTAGTCAGGAGACCGTGCTGGAAGACTTCAGACACTGAGGTCTGCTTACTTCAGAAGCTTCCAGTCACCGTTTTCCACCGTAGCCATGATGGCGGCGCGGGCATCGAGGCCATTGTGATCCTTGGCGGACATGCTGAACACGCCATGCACTGCCGGCAGTTCCTTCACATTCTCCAAGGCATCGCGCAGGGCGGCGCGGAACTCTGCGCTACCGGGCTTGGCCTTCTTCAAAGCTTCTGGTATGGCGCGATTGAGCAGCAGATCGGCGCCCCACCCGGGGCCACCGTAGGTGGAACGACTGTGGGCGCCATTGGCTGCCTCGTACGCCTTGACGTACTCAAGCCCCGGCTTCTTGGAAGGATGGCTGTCAGGAAGTTGCTCTGCCAGCAACATCGGTCCAACCGGGAATACTGTGCCCTCAACGTTCTTGCCACCAACGCGCAGGAAGTCGCGGTTCGCAATGCCGTGCGTCTGGTAAAACTTGCCCTTGTAGCCGCGCTCGATCAGCGTGGCTTGCGGCAGCACGGCGGGCGTGCCGGAACCCGCAATCAAGATCGCGTCCGGCTTGGCCGCCAGCAGCTTGAGTGCCTGACCAGCAACGCTGGTGTCATTGCGCTGATACCGCTCCACTGCGCTCAACGTGATGCCCTTGGCGGCAGCCGCTTCCTGCATGGCCTTGAGCCAGAGTTCTCCATAGGCATCTGCATAGCCGATGAAGCCGACGGTCTTGATGTTGTTGGCCGCCATATGCGCAACGATCGCAACAGCCATCTGGTTGAAATTCTGCGGGGTGATGAATATCCAGGGCGCCTTGTCGGGCGCAGGTGCCGTCGGCGCCATCGCAATTTGAGGTGTCTTGCTCTCAAACGCGACTTCCAGGATAGCTGCCGAAGTTGGTGTGGCTGTGGCGCCAATGATCGCGTCAACCTTGTCTTCGGCAGTCAGCTTGCGCGCATTCTTGACAGCGGTGCTCGGATCAGTGGCGTCATCAAGCACGATGTACTTGACTTTCTCGCCGCCCAACGTGGCCGGCAGCAGGGCAAAGGTCTGCTTTTCCGGGATTCCCAGCGAGGCGGCCGGCCCGGTTGCAGAAACAATGACGCCGATGGTGACGTCTGCCAGGGCTGATCCTGTAGCCAATACCAGTGCAATAGCCTGGGCCAGTGCGAGCTTCTTCAATTTCATGTTGTCTCCTGTTGTAAACAATTTGTATTTTGGTGAATTATGGTTATAAATAATAATTAAATAAAGGTGATTCTTGAAGGAAGTATTAGGTGTTTACCCTTGATCAGCGGGTCGACCTGTCGAACCCAACCCAGGAAGTTCCCGGCCCATCAGGGCAAAGACCCATGTATATAAAAGATATTTCCGTGAACATTCATAACTCATTGATTTTGTTGATGTTTTAAAAAGTTGTCGAAAACGGGAGCACAAAATCGATGTACTTTGCCCCAGGCCTGACCGGCGAAAAAATCCGCCGAGCTTCCCAGAATTTCACCTAACTTGTTGATTAACAATGAGATTTTTAAATCCTATTGAGTTGGCACACCCTATGCATAGGTAAAGACATCTGAATCGCAAACACTTTAGGAGAAAATCATGACAAGCGCCAACATCACCCGCACAGAAGCAGTTGCAAACGAAAACACAGCAAAGAACGTTGCTCTCTTCCTGGTTGCTCCTTTCATCGGTTTGGCCTACGCAGTGCTGCTGCCCTTCGTCGGTATCGCCATGCTGCTGGTCACTGGTGCCAAGGCCCTCGTCGCAGCCGGTGCTCTGGCTTACGCAGGTCGGCTTGTGAAGGATGTGGCTCTTCTGATCGCAGCCCCCTTCATCGGTCTGGTCTATGCGGTGACTTTCCCCTTCGTCGGGATCGCCATGCTGCTCTGGACCGCTGTTGAAGCCCTGACCGCTACCGTGGCAAAGATCGAAATTCCGGCACTCAGACTCACCCCGGCCTACGCTGCCTGATCACTCAACCCCAAGCAAAGCGCCCTGTCAACCGACAGGGCGCTTTTTTTATTGGTCAACCCGCCAGCAGTGCTGCATTGCCGCCGGCAGCGGTGGTATTCACCGTGATGGTCTGCTCGGCGCAGAAGCGGTACAGGTAATGCGGACCGCCGGCCTTGGGGCCAGTGCCGCTCAAACCCTCTCCGCCGAATGGCTGAACCCCGACGACGGCGCCAATCTGGTTGCGGTTGATGTAAACATTACCGATGTGGGCGCGTCGCGCCATGGCTTGGGCGCGGCTGTCAATGCGGGTCTGGATACCGAGCGTCAGGCCGTAGCCCAAGGCGTTGATCTGATCGATCAAGACCAGCGGATCGCCGCTCCAGCGCACAATGTGCAGCACCGGTCCGAAGATTTCCTGCTGCAACTCGGCAATAGAGTTGATCTCGAAGGCTTGCGGTGGGACGAAATGCATTCCAGCCCGGCCCCGATATTTGTCATCCCGGCCTTGATCCGGGATCCAGGGTTTGCCGGGTTCCATGGATGCCGGATGTTGTAACCCCGGACCTGATCCGGGGACGACATGACAACACTCAGCTGTGGCGCGCAATCTTTGCAGGTGCTCTTGAATATTGTCAAACGCCTCCCTGTCAATCACCGGACCCAGATCCGTCGCCAGATCAACCGGATCACCGGTGACAAGTTCCTTGGCGGCCCCCTGGATCATCTCGATGACATGGTCAGCAATCTCGGTGTGCACGCACAGCAAGCGCAGTGCGGAACAACGCTGACCAGCGCTACGAAAGGCCGATTGCATGACA
>CAIYGK010000133.1 GCA_903925725.1 uncultured beta proteobacterium
CCGCTGACATAGCACCGTCGCCCCGAGGCGAACTTGAAATTACCGACGTGAACAGACGCTACCTGGAGCAGGGCGAGCTGAATGTGGAAATCATGGGCCGCGGTTATGCTTGGCTCGACACCGGCACCCATGACAGCCTGTTGGAAGCGGCCAGTTTCATTGCTACGCTGCAAAAGCGGCAGGGCCTGCAGGTCAGTTGCCCGGAAGAGATTGCGTTTGGGCAGAAATGGATTGATGCAGCCCAGTTGCAGAAGTTGGCGGCGCCGTTGGCCAAGAATGGGTATGGGCAGTATTTGCTTGGCCTTCTCAAATAAGGACCGTCATGCCGTATACCGTTACCCCCACCGCCCTTCCTGGCGTGTTGATTTTGGAACCCAAGGTGTTTGGTGACGCCCGGGGCTTCTTTTTTGAGAGCTTTAACCAGCGCGACTTTGCGCAGGCTACCGGGCTTGATGTGCAGTTTGTGCAGGACAACCACAGCCGCTCGGTCAAGGGTGTGCTGCGCGGCCTGCACTACCAGATTCAGCACCCGCAGGGTAAACTGGTGCGGGTGACGCAGGGCGAGGTGTTCGACGTGGCAGTGGATCTGCGCCGGAGTTCGCCACACTTTGGAAAATGGGTGGGCGTGGTACTCTCCGCCGACAATCATCGGCAGCTCTGGGTGCCACCAGGCTTTGCGCACGGCTTTGTCGTGACCAGTGACAGTGCCGAATTTTTGTATAAGACAACTGACTACTGGTATCCCGAGCATGAACGCAGTTTGCTGTGGAATGACCCTGCCTTGAACGTGCAGTGGCCGTTGCAGGCTCCACCCCAGTTGGCAGCCAAGGATTCAGCAGGCAAACAACTCTCAGGGGCCGAAGTGTTTGACTGATAGTATGCAAACTGCTTACCATCGCGTCTCCCACTGGCGACGTCACTGGGCGAGGTGCAAGTAGATGAGGGAAGCAAAAATATGATAAATCAGACTACCAAGGCTTTGTTGGCACTGTCACGGCCAGCCAAGCGGTTGCTGGTTTTCAGTGCAGACGCTGTGTTGTGTTTTGTCACGGTCTGGCTGGCCTTGAGTCTGGAACTGGGCAGTTGGGTGGTCATGCATACTAGTCAGTGGCTGGCGGCGGCTTTGTCGTTGGCGCTGGCGCTACCGGTTTTCGTGCGCTTTGGTTTGTACCGCGCAATCTTCCGGTATGCAGGGGTACCCGCCTTGCTGGCGGTAACGAAGGCTGTCTTTGTATACGGCCTGCTCTACGCAGTCTTGTTGGCGTGGCTGGGTTTGCCGGGCGTGCCGCGCATATTGGGGGTTTTGCAGCCGCTGATGTTGTTGGTAGCCGTGGGTGCGTTGCGGGCTATCGCACGTTTTGCACTGAGTGGGGCATATCTGAGTCAGGTCAAGCGGCATCAATTACCGAAGGTACTGATTTATGGTGCGGGTTCGGCCGGCAATCAGCTTGCTGCAGCCATGGCCAACAGCATGGAGATGCGCGCGGTGGGGTTCCTGGACGATGATCCGCATTTGCATGGTGGCGAGCTCAATGGCCTGCCCATCTACAACCCCACGGAACTGCACGACCTGGTTCAGCGATTTGCGGTCAGCGATGTGTTGCTGGCCATTCCGTCCGTCAATCGGCAGCGCCGAAACGAAATTCTTGAACTCACGCGCCGGGCCCGCGTGGCGGTGCGCACGCTGCCAGGTTTGATGGACCTGGCCCAAGGGCATGTGCAAACCAGCGACTTGCGCGAGCTTGACATTGAAGACTTGTTGGGGCGCGATGCTGTGCCGCCTGAGCCATCGTTGTTTGGCAAGAACATCCATGGCAAGGTGGTGCTGGTCACTGGTGCCGGTGGTTCCATTGGCAGCGAACTGTGCCGCCAGATCATCAAGGCGGGGCCCGCCAAACTGCTGCTGGTCGAGTTCAGCGAATATGCACTGTATGCCGTGCATCAGGATCTGCTCAAGGCCTTGTCGGATGAAGATACGCCCAACGTGCAATTGCTGCCGTTGCTGGCGTCTGTGCGTGACGAAGACCGCATGCGCGAGATCATGCGCACCTGGCAACCGCACACGATTTACCACGCCGCTGCCTACAAGCATGTGCCGATGGTGGAACACAACCCGGCCGAGGGGGTCAAGAACAATGTGCTGGGCACCTGGACGGCAGCCCGGATTGCGGCCGAGCAGGGGGTCAGCGATTTTGTGTTGATTAGCACGGACAAGGCGGTTCGGCCCACCAACATCATGGGCGCAAGCAAGCGCCTGGCCGAAATGGTTTTGCAGGCCCTCGCTGCAATGGCCGTGGTACACAATTGGAAAACTCGGTTTTCCATGGTGCGCTTTGGCAATGTATTGGGCTCATCGGGTTCGGTGGTGCCGCTGTTTCGCAAACAGATCAAGGACGGTGGCCCCATTACCCTGACGCACACAGAAGTAACGCGCTACTTCATGACCATACCCGAGGCGGCGCAACTGGTCATCCAAGCCGGTGCCATGGCCAATGGCGGTGACGTTTTTGTGCTGGACATGGGTGAGCCGGTGCGCATTGTCGATTTGGCCCGGCGCATGGTGGAGTTGTCGGGTTTGTCCGTGCGGGATGAGGTCAACGGCAACGGCGATATTGAAATCCATGTGACGGGCCTGCGCCCTGGCGAGAAGCTCTACGAAGAATTGCTGATCGGCGACAACCCCTTGCCGACCCAGCACCAGCGCATCATGACCGCCCATGAGAATTTTCTGCCATGGCCTGAATTGACGATCCGCCTGGAGGAACTGACGTCGGCACTGAATCTCAATGACGTGCCGGCCATTCGCAACCTGCTCAAGGAACTGGTATCAGGCTACCAGCCAGACGGTGCCGTGGTCGACTGGGTTCATCTGGCGCAGGCCGACCAGGAGGGTGCGGCCTTTGACGCTGTGGACCGTCGCACGCCAGCACCCTCTTGGTTTGGCGCCACGCTGCATTGATAGCAAGCCGCTATTCGCGTTGTGTGGGGCGCGATAATGGTCGGCGTCTGCAGTCCGTCATTCCACTTTCATGCGAGATTGAGTTTTCATGTTGATCCAACCCGTTGTTCTGTCCGGCGGCTCAGGCACCCGCCTATGGCCTTTGTCACGCGAAAAATACCCCAAACAACTGCTGCCCTTGATCGGCGCCGATTCCTTGCTGCAGGCAACGGTCCGGCGTGTGGAGGGCATCGCAGACTGCGAGCTGGCGCCGCCCATGGTGGTGTGCAATGAGGACTATCGCTTCGTCATCGCCGAGCAACTGCGCTTGATGGGCAAGCCGGGCACCATCGTGCTCGAGCCCACCGGCAGAAATACCGCACCGGCCCTGACGCTGGCCGCACTGGCTGCCAGCCGCAACGCGGCCGACCCGATTTTGCTGGTGATGCCGGCGGACCATGTGATCACCGACGTGGCAGCGTTTCAGAGCGTGGTGCGCCAGGGAGCGGAGTTCGCCGACGGTGGCGCGGTGGTGACTTTTGGCATCACACCCGAGGCGCCGGAGACCGGTTATGGCTACATTCAGTCCGGCGCAGTCTATGCCGCTCAGACAGAAGCGCGCTTGATCGCCCGCTTTGTCGAGAAGCCCGATCTGGCAACCGCACAAGCTTACCTCAAGGAGGGGTCCTACCTCTGGAACAGCGGCTTGTTCATGATGCGGGCTTCGGTCTGGCTGGCGGCCATGGCTGCGTGCCGGCCGGATATTCTCAAGGCCTGCCAGGATGCTTGGGCGCTGGGCAGTGCCGATGGTGACTTCGTTCGCGTCGGCAAGGAGGCTTTTGCCGCCTGCCCGTCGGACTCGATCGATTACGCCGTGATGGAACGCATTGCCAAGCAAGCCGGTAGCTCTGGCGACAAAGTGACTGCATTGCCCAATGGTGTGGTCATACCGCTGACGGCGGGCTGGTCGGACGTTGGCGCCTGGGACGCCTTGTGGCAGGTGCTGCCCAAGGACGCGAGCGGCAACGTGGCCCAAGGTGACGTGCTGCTACAGGACTGCCGTGACACGCTGGCGCTGTCGGAAGGCCGCCTGATTGCCTGCGTGGGCGTGAGCGATCTGGTGGTGGTGGAAACCGCTGACGCCGTTCTGGTTGCGCACAAGGACAAGACGCAGGACGTGAAGAAGATCGTCGACAGCCTCAAGCGGGAAGGCCGCAGCGAGAGTTCCATCCACCGCAAGGTATTCCGGCCCTGGGGATCCTACGACGGTGTGGACGCGGGTGAACGCTTTCAAGTCAAGCGCATCGTGGTCAAACCGAGCGGCATCCTGTCCCTGCAAATGCACCATCACCGCGCCGAGCACTGGATCGTGGTCAGCGGCACGGCCAAGATTACCCGTGGTGAAGAGACATTCCTGCTTTCAGAGAACGAATCCACCTTCATTCCGCTGGGCACCACGCACCGCCTGGAGAACCCCGGCCGCGTCCCGCTGGAGATGATCGAAGTGCAGTCCGGCTCCTACCTGGGTGAGGACGACATCGTGCGTTTTGAGGATGTTTACGGGCGTTAGAGTTTGAGTTGGGGTGCAAAACGACTTAGTGCACAAGGCCTAGACACCAATGCCAAGATCAGAATAGAACGTCGCAGGGTAGTAGGGGTCGCGGCACATCACCGTCGAGTACAATTGCCGCTCAAAATGACTTTTCACAATCGGAATATTAGATACACCAGCAAGCTGGGTAACACGCTTGTAAGTCATTGATTTTTAATAGGCAATTCGGATTGCAAATCCGTCTAGAGCGGTTCGACTCCGCTTCGCGCCTCCAGCATTGCGGCCTGTGCCCGAGTGGTGAAATTGGTAGACACATCGGACTTAAAATCCGACGCTTCCGTAATTGGGGCGTACCAGTTCAAGTCTGGTCTCGGGCACCACCCTCTCTGAAAACACCACTTTTCTCTGATTTTTTGCTCATTTTTTGAGCATTTTTTCTCGTTGCACAGTCGTTGCACAAAATCCGCTGTCGCTGTATAGTGAAAAAACGTCACTTTTGACGCGCTCTGACTGACTCAGATGCCACAAAAATGCGATGACACAGTTCATATTCTCGAAGGCAAAGCAACGCTTTTCAAGCGACCTCTGACACCACATTGGCATGTTCGCTACAAAGCGAATGGCAAGTGGGAGCGAACGACGACGAAGTGCGAAGAGTTGGGAGAGGCGAAGAGTAAAGCTGTCGATATCGTCACGAATGCGTGGTTCCGTGAGCGCAATGATCTGCCCATCGTCAGCAAGCGATTCAGCGCCGTCGCAAAGCTTGCGATCAGACGCATGGAAGAAGCGCAGAAAGCGAATCAAGGCAAGGCGACTTACAAGACCTACATTCAAGCACTGAAAGGTCATCTGATTCCGTTCCTCGGCAATCACAACATCGACAGAATCACGAACGCGCTCATGGCTGATTTCGCAAAGTGGCGAATCGAGCAAATGAAAAGGGTGCCGAGCGCGAGTGTCATCAACAATCACAACTCAGCACTGAATCGCGTCTTTGACGAAGCACTTGAGCATGGGTACATCACGAAATTTCAAGTGCCAATGATTCGCAACGATGGCATCAAAACGGAAAAACGGCCCTCGATCACGATTGAAGAATACACAACGCTGCACCGAGCACTTGGCCCGTGGGTCGCTGATGGTCGCAAGGGTAATGAAACGAAACTGAGGCAAGTGCTGCGTGACTACATTCTGATTCTTGCTCACACGGGCATCAGACCAGGCACTGAAGCAATGAATCTCAAGTGGCACAGCGTGGGTCACTTCACGAAGAAGGGCGTTCAGTATCTAGGCATCAACGTGAATGGTATCCGTTCCAAATAGAACATGAAAGAGCAACCGAGGCTGCACTTTCAAACTTTAGACATATTCTCCCTTAGTTGAATCGTATCCGTCACCATACTTAAAGAATGGGCTAATAGCAAAGTCTTTTTCGTCAATTTTCTTCTGCTGCTCCTTTTTATATTTCCTCGCAGCCATCGCTTGGCGACGATTCAGCTTCTTCCTCTTGTTGCAATCAACTTCAAAATCTTTTGAATAATCTACAACAAGATTTAGCTCCTCAAAACCGACCAGTATTTTTAGCTGTTGCATAAGTGTGTTCCACTCAACAATTGATGGAGATCTATTCCTAAAGCGAATCACTGCGCCAATAAAATCACCATTCGTGTATCGAAGTAACTTCTTGCTTGGTGTAATTCTCGCCATCAGATTACCAGTAGAGTGAATTGCTGAAATTGACTTATCAATACCAGATGATTTCTGATTTACATCTATATCAGATAGATTGTTAGAAGAGTCAGGAGATATTTGATTAGTTGCTTGCGCATCAGAACCAATTTCATTACCAGCAGAAATATAAACTAATGAATTCTCATCGTTACAATTCGAGCCAGAACCAATAGAAATCATTCTCTTGATTTGAGCGCCACGCAAATTTGTCAAAGATTCATTGCCTTTAATTAGTTCCGAGAAAATATCAGCAGGTATTTGTGTTATTAGATAAAGAGTTGTCCATGAATTCGGTAGTTTATCTGCATACTCAATAAATTTGTCATATGCACATCCAATAGCCAAATACTTACGAATCGTACTATCTGTCGCTTTTTGACCAATTTCGTTACAAAACTTTAAGAAATCTGCTTTTGGTAAGGTTGCTTTTGCCATTGAAACGATCCGACACATTTCAAGCGCTGACTCTGCTGTCTTTCTTGCAAATGAGTTAAACTGCTTTACATAGTTAGTGTGGCAGCTATTGAATTTTGATAAATCAATGCTGTCTTTCGCGTTTTCATTCATACAATCAACATTACTCTTAATTTCAGATGTTTTTATTGCACTATTGTCGTCAATTTTCATATATTACCTTCAGGTTAATTTGAATCACTATTGATTCAGACTCTATTATCCCAAAAACAGCATATTTTGATAAGCCAAGAAGATCGGACGGAAGTTATTGGTATACTGAGAAATCCGCTGTTCTAAATGGAACGAAACATGACTTATGTGGTTAATCAAGGCAAAGAGCCGTATCGCTTGTGGTTTCAGTTTCTGAAGTTGGCGCTGCAAAGCACTGAGTTCAAAGTCAAGAAGGCGAAATATTCTGAATGGGGAGATATTCAGAGCGTTGGTTTTGATAGATGGTGGCGCGAGAAGGGCAAGGTGCTCATTCCGCTCGGCGCCAACGATGTGCATGTCACCACTGCTGCCAAGTGCGACACCAAGCACTATCACCTCGTTGCCATACCTCGCGACATTTCACCCACTACAGCGCGAGACCAAGTTTTGAAGCTGATGAAGGAGTTGGCGAGTGGGAATAAGGGCGTCGCTAGAAAGTGGAAACTGACTGAGGGGAAAGAGCTGAAAGTTGCTTCAGTCCGTGCCTACCTTCATGCCTATGAAGCGCAGCAAAAACTGATCAAGGAAGCATTGCTCAAAGGGGACAAGGCATCAGATGTGAAGGCAAAGCACGTGCTGTGCGAGGTGCGAAGTTATTACAACAAGAAAGCAGCGCGATACAAGAACAACCTATTTCGCGTTGATTCAATGCCCTCTCGCTTGATCCACGGAGGCAACATCACAGATGTGGCGCTGATTAAACCAGATGACTGCGTTGACGCACTTAAAGCCATCAATGAATATCTGACAAAGGCGCGAAAGATACTTGTGAATATGGCAAATGGAGAATTTCCAGGCAATTATTAATTGAAAAGATATAATCTGGTTTTCATTTATTCCATAGGATCACGCACATGGCAACTTACAGAGAACTCCTCGCTCAAGAAGAAGCACTTAAATTAAAGATCGCTGAAGCACGTGAAGCAGAACTCGCTGACGCCATCATCAGAGTCATCGCCATCGTCTCTGAGTACGATCTCCAACCAAGCGACATCTTTGATGGAAGACGTGGTCGTAAATCAATTGCTATAAAGAAGAAAGTCGCCCCCAAGTACCGAGACAAAGATGGGAATGAGTGGACTGGACGTGGCCGAGCACCGAAGTGGCTTGATGGAAAAGACAAAAGCAAGTTTCTGATTGCGTGATCGTCACTGACAGAAACGAAAAGCCCCCAACTCGGGGGCTTTTTTACGACTGTTAATCGCGCTGTTTCTATGCCATCATCTCTACAGCCGTTCGCATCATTGCTGGATTGAGTTCAATGTAACGCTGAGTCGTTGACAGATTCGCATGACCAGCCAGTGCCATCAACACCCGCACATTGACGCCTCTGTTTGCCAATGACGTTATAAA
>CAIYGK010000134.1 GCA_903925725.1 uncultured beta proteobacterium
CAGCGAAGTAGGCTTTCCACGCCAGCGCTTTGACGATGAATTGATGGCAGAAATCGAGAAATTTGCACCGAGCCAGCTACAGATCAGTGAGCACGATGGCCTGAGTGAGGTCATCATCAAGCACGTCTATATTGAGCGGCGGATGATTCCACTCAATATCTACTTACAGGAGGCATTTGCTGCTCTTGCTGCTGATGCCTCACCACAGGGGCCCTCTGCCATCCGGGCGCGTGAACAAATCGAGCGTTCTGTACTTGAGTACGGAAATGCCATCAAGGATCTGGCGTCGGCCAATATCTTCCCGGGCGATATGCTGTGGAAGAACTTTGGCGTTACGCGACACGGCAAGGTCGTCTTTTATGACTATGACGAAATTGAATACATCACCGACTGCAATTTTCGCAAAGTACCGCAGGCGCGCACCGAAGAAGAAGAAATGTCTGGCGACGTATGGTACAGCGTGGCCAGCAAGGATGTGTTCCCGCAAACCTTTGGTCCCTTTTTGCTTGGCAACGAGGCAGTGCGCGAATCATTCATGAAACACCATGCTGACTTGCTGGATGTGGCCTTCTGGCAAGGCTGCAAAGATCGAATTCATGAGGGCCACGTGTTCGATGTGTTTCCGTACGAGAACAGCAGGCGTTTCCGTCCCGGGCAACTCAAGTGAACCGACCCCAACACTTTCATAAACCATCTTTTTACAGGAGATCCATACCATGACAGATTCCATCGTTATTGTCAGTGCCGCCCGCACTCCCATGGGGAGTTTTCAGGGCGATTTTTCGAGTCTTGCCGCTCACGATCTGGGTGGGGTTGCCATCAAGGCGGCGGTGAAACGCGCCGGGATCAGCGGCGATCAGGTTGATGAAGTCCTGTTCGGCAATTGCCTGATGGCCGGACAGGGTCAGGCACCGGCGCGCCAGGCGGCATTCAAGGGCGGCTTGCCGATCAGTGCTGGCGCGGTGACGCTATCGAAGATGTGCGGTTCGGGCATGCGTGCAGCCATGTTTGCCAACGACATGCTGATGGCCGGCAGCGCAGACGTGCTGGTAGCAGGCGGCATGGAAAGCATGACCAACGCCCCCTATCTGCTGCCCAAGGCTCGTGGTGGTTATCGCATTGGGCATGACCGGATCTTCGATCACATGATGCTGGACGGTCTCGAAGACGCGTACGAGGCGGGTCGGTCTATGGGTACGTTTGGCGAGGACTGCGCAGCCAAGTACGGCTTCACCCGCGAACAGCAGGACCAATTCGCCATTGCCAGTGTGCAGCGTGCACAGGCCGCAACAAAGTCGGGCGCTTTCGCCGGAGAAATCGCACCTGTCACTGTGAAGGGCCGCACGGGAGATACGGTGATTTCAATCGACGAGGGTCCTGGCAAAGTGAAGCTGGAAAAAATTCCAACACTGAAAGCCGCCTTCAAGAAGGACGGCACCATTACTGCCGCATCGAGTTCCTCGATCAATGATGGCGCTGCGGCGCTGGTATTGATGCGAGCCTCCAGTGCTGCCAAGTTGGGCTTGAAACCTTTGGCACGCATCGTCAGTCATGCGGTGCATGCCCAGGAGCCCAACTGGTTTGCCACGGCGCCAGTCGGCGCTGTAAAAAAGGCATTGGCAAAGGCTGGCTGGAATGTAAAGGACGTGGACTTGTGGGAGGTCAATGAGGCGTTTGCCGTCGTGCCGATGGCGCTGATGCACGAGATCGGCCTGCGTCATGAGATCGTCAATGTGAACGGTGGCGCATGTGCGCTCGGTCATCCGATTGGCGCGAGTGGTGCACGCATCATGGTCACCCTGCTCTATGCCTTGCAGGCGCGCGGATTGAAGAAAGGCGTCGCCACACTGTGCATCGGTGGTGGCGAGGGGACCGCTGTGGCCATCGAAATGATCTGAACAGGTGCCCCATGCTTCTGACTCAAGACCAGGAAATGATCCGCGATGCGGTGCGCGACTTCGCACAAGCCGAGCTTTGGCCGCACGCGGCCCGTTGGGACAAGGAGCATCACTTTCCAAAGGAAGCTCATACCGGGCTGGCAGCCCTGGGTGCCTACGGCATTTGCGTGCCTGAGGAGTGGGGTGGCGCTGGTCTGGACTACGTCACGCTGGCACTGGTGCTGGAAGAAATCGCGGCGGGCGACGGCGGCACCAGCACCGCCATCAGTGTCACCAATTGTCCGGTGAATGCCATTTTGCTGCGATATGGCAGTGCGCAGCAGAAGAAGCAGTGGCTGACACCGCTGGCGCGAGGTGAGATGCTGGGCGCATTCTGTCTGACCGAACCGCATGTCGGCTCGGATGCATCGGCCCTGCGAACGACGGCGACCAGGCAAGGTGATGGCTATGTCATCAATGGCGTCAAGCAGTTCATCACCAGCGGCAAGAACGGCCACATTGCTATCGTCATTGCGGTAACCGACAAGGGTGCCGGCAAGAAAGGCATGAGCGCCTTTCTGGTACCAACCGACGCGCCAGGTTATGTGGTTGCGCGCATTGAAGACAAGCTCGGGCAGCATTCCAGCGACACGGCACAGATCAACTTTGACAACTGCCGTATTCCGGTCGAGAACCTGATTGGTGCCGAAGGCGAAGGCTACAAAATTGCCCTGGGGGCACTCGAAGGCGGGCGCATCGGCATTGCCGCGCAAAGTGTCGGCATGGCACGCAGCGCCTTTGACTGCGCCCTGGCTTACGCCAAGGAGCGTGAGACCTTCGGTACAGTGATCTTTAACCACCAGGCGGTAGGTTTCAGGCTGGCGGATTGCGCGACCCGGATTGAGGCAGCGCGACAACTGATCTGGCACGCAGCCAGCCTGCGTGACGCAGGTCGACCGTGCCTGAAGGAAGCCGCGATGGCCAAGCTGTTTGCCAGCGAGATGGCAGAACAGGTCTGCAGTGTGGCCATCCAGACCTTGGGTGGCTACGGCGTCGTGAGCGATTTTCCAGTGGAGCGGATTTACCGTGATGTGCGGGTCTGCCAGATTTACGAAGGTACGTCCGACGTGCAAAAGATCATCATTGGAAGAAACCTATAAAGCGTCACCGCCCGTACAGATATTCAAAGCGCACGATGTCGTCTTCGCCCAGATAAGAACCGGACTGTACCTCTATCATTTCGAGCGGCACGCGTCCCGGATTTTCCAGTCGGTGCGTCGTGCCAAGAGGGATGAAGGTGGACTGGTTCTCGGACAGCAGCAATGTTTCCTCGCCGCGTGTTACTTTGGCCGTGCCACGTACCACAATCCAGTGTTCGGCGCGGTGGTGGTGCATTTGCAGCGACAGCGTGCCACCCGGTTTGACGACAATGCGCTTGACCTGGAAGCGCTCACCTGAATCGATGCTGTCGTACCAACCCCAGGGGCGAAATACCTTGCGGTGGATCGAACCCTCAGCTCGGCCCTGTTTCTTCAGACTATCAACAATCTTCTTGACGTCCTGCGTCTTGTTCTTGTGGGCCACAAGAATGGCATCCGCTGTTTCCACAACAACCAGGTTACTGACGCCGATGCAAGCAACCAGACGCCCTTCGGAAAGGGCCAGTGTGTCCTGGCAGTCCTGTAGCATGACATCGCCCTGGCTGACGTTGCCGGCGCTATCTTTGGGCAGAACCTGCCACAGGGCATCCCATGCACCCACGTCTGACCAACCGGCCGTCAGCGGCAGCACCACGCCGGGTGGTAGAGATCGCGCTGCGTCGGTCGCTTTGCCGCCGGACACGGCGAGACGCTCCATTACGGCGTAATCGATCGAATCGCCGGGGCACTTGGCGAATTCAGTCTTGTCGACCCGGATAAATTCGCCATCGATGGAGCCGCGCTCCCAGGCACTCTGACAGGCCTGCAGGATGTCAGGTCGACAGATGCGCATGGCACTCAGCCAGATCGAGGCGCGCATCATGAACAGGCCACTGTTCCAAAGATAGGAACCGGCTGCCAGGTACTCTCTTGCCGTCGCCAGGTCGGGCTTTTCGACAAATCGGGCAATCTGGCGGGCTGCGCCTGCGGGTTGCGACTTGGTCGGGTAGGCGGCACCGGACTGGATGTAACCGTAGCCAGTCTCGGGTGCATCGGCAGTGATGCCAAACGTGACTATGGCGCCCTCAGCGGCGAGTTCAGCCCCCTGGCGCACGGTGCCCTGAAATGCCGCAACGTCCGTAATCACATGGTCTGAGGGCATCACCAACAACACAGGATCAAGTCCATTCTTGTTGGCGGCCAAGGCTGCAAGTGTCAGGGCTGGAGCCGTATTCCTTCCAACTGGTTCCAATACGATGCTGCCGGGTTTGCCCATCAGGCGCAGCTGCTCGGCAATGACGAATCGGTATTCCTCATTGCAAACAATCATGGGTGGGGCCAGTTCGGCACCCGCAATGCCTTCGACGCGCCGCACAGTAGCCTGAAGCAGCGAGTCTGCGCCAATGAGTGACAGCAGTTGCTTGGGGTATTTCTCGCGCGAGAGCGGCCACAAGCGTGTGCCGGAACCGCCGGACAGGACAACGGGTTGTATCAGCATGCTGTGTCGCTCCCCATTTACGCCCTGGCGTCGCCCCAACGCAGCTGGGAAGTGTCGTCGCCACGGTAGAGTGTTTCGCCATATCGATCGACACAGTAGTCCGGCGAGACGATCATCTCGAAAAAGCGCATGTCGGCCGCGATGCGGGTGTACTCGAAGAGAACGCTGCGCACCACCTTGGCGCCGGTGCGGACATGGCTGCCGTGCCCAATCCAGGCTGGGCCGATGATGGTCGCGCCAGGCTCGATGCGTACGCTGGATCCGAGGTAGACCGGGCCTTCAATGGTCACCTTGTCCCAGGGAACCGAGGTGTTGAGTCCAACCCAGATGCCGGGTTTGATCTGGCGTCCAGGCATGGTCATCTCGGCCACTCCGCCGCTCAGCACGCGTTGCAGGACCGACCAGTAGTCACTCACGCGTCCAATATCAATCCAGTTGAACGGGCGGTTCTGGACAAAGAAGGGCAGGCCGTGTTCAACCAGGTCAGGAAACAGCTGCGAGCCAATATCGTAAACCGTGTCGGAGGGAATCAAGCCCAGCACCGCAGGTTCAAAGATATAGATGCCGGTGCTTGCCAACGTGGACTTGGCGTCCGCTGGTTTCGGCTTTTCCTGAAAAGACTCAATGTGTCCATCGGGAGCGGCAACCACTATGCCGTAGCTCTGCACGTCTGCCAGTGGCACATCAAGTGCCACCACGCTGGCGATGGCATTCTTTGCCTTGTGCTCGGCCAGTGCCTCCGTGATGTCCAGATCGATCAGCGCGTCGCCGCACAGCACGAGGGTTGGTTCATCAAAAAACCCGCTGAAATCCTGGATGCGTCGCATCCCACCGGCCGAACCCATCGGGCGCGGCAAGATGTCGCCGTGATCGCGAATGCCCTCGTACGAATAACCTATCTGTACTCCCCAGCGGTGTCCGTCGCCGAAATACTCCTCAATCTTGTGGTGATGCCAGGCTACATTGACCATGATTTCGATGATGCCGTGGCGCGCCAGATGTTCAATGAGGTACTCCATTACAGGCTTGCCCAGAATCGGGACCATGGGTTTGGGCAAGTCGCGTGTCAGCGGGCGTACCCGCGTGCCCTGGCCGGCGGCCAGAATCATTCCTTTAGCCATTGTTCAGTCTCATTTCCTTGCTCACCTAAATAGTTCCTTGAATCCTTGCAGTTCAAATCATCTCATGGTTCTTGGGGTTGCTGTTCTGCCAGTGCCAGGCATCTGCGTCGCCTGTGTCGAGAATAATGGAACTGTATGCCGGTACGAATGTTCTGCTGAGTTTATCCGTGATCGCTGGCGGCAGACTGACGCCAGGACGCGTCATGAGAATCAGGTTGCCGACTCCAGCGTAGATGAGGCATGTCGATCCTGGCCAAGGAGATTTGCCAGTTGTGGCAAGGCGACCCCGAGCGTTGTCTTGAGGGTATGGGGCGGATTGATGATGAACATTCCACTGGCAGGCAGGCCCGGACGGATAACCTCGCCTGCTTCATCCGCGGTCAACTTGCTGGACTTTACGGTCAAGGTTGCATTCAGCCAGCTCTTGCCAGACCTTTGGGACAGGGCCTTGAGCTTGCGTGGAACGTCGTGCGCTTCCGGACGGGGAATGAGGGGATACCAGACGGCGTAGGTGCCAGTAGCAAACCGCGTTAGCGAGTCGGCGATCATAAAGATAACGCGGGCGTAATCGGTCTTGATCTCGTAGCTGGGATCGCTCAGCACGAGCGCGCGCCGCGCCGGTGGCGGCAGAAACTTCTTCAGGCCTTCAAATCCGTCCTCACGCAGCACCGCAACCTGACGCGCGGCGTTGAGTTGTGCAACGTTGGCGGACAAGGTCTTGGCATCCGTCGGGTGCAATTCAAAAAGTTTGAGCTTGTCACGTTCGCGCAGCAGGCTCTGGATGATGAAGGGCGAGCCCGGGTACACCTTGTGACTGCCTGCTGTGTTGAAACTGGCGACCAGATCCAGGTAATCCTGAATCACCGGGGTCAGACCGCCCGGTAGAGGCTTTGCTGCGATCAGTCGCAAAAATCCCTCCGCTGCCTCCCCGCTGGTCTGGGCGTAGTCACCGTCCAGCCGGTACAAGCCAGCCCCGGCATGGGTGTCAAAGACGGTCAGGGCAGTGTCCTTTTGCGTGAGATGCCGCATGACCGCGATCAACACCATGTGTTTGAGTACATCGGCGTGGTTGCCGGCATGGAAGGCGTGGCGATAGCTGAACATGGCACCATGGTAACCGCCTCGGCTGACCATGACTTTGTGCGCCAACGCCTGTGGTTGGGCTGGTGGACCGGGTGTCCGCTCTCTGGCCCACGCTCGCGCTCAGATTGCCCTGGACCGCGGGTGCATGGGCCTCAACACGAAGCGAGTACGCCGACCGGCGCGGTGAGCGCGAATGGGGCCGCCGATCGGACACCCAATCCACCAGCCCTGGGGCGGCCGCGTGGCCCAAAGCAATAACGCAATGGAGAGTAGGAGGGCGCCAGTCTGTGCCGCGAAGCTGACATTCTCTAAACTAGACTACTGAGCGGATTCAACGGGCTGGCTGTGCGCCAGCCAAACCAAACATTAGGGTTCCGTCAATGTCATCCAATATCTCAAGCCAAGACTTATCGCTCGTACCCGCGTCCGAAGACGATTTTGAGGATTTGCTTGCGCTCCGAATTGCGGCAATGAGAGAGAGTCTTTCGCGCATCGGCCGCTTCGACCCAATGCGGGCGCGAGAGCGTTTCCAAAATGGGTTTTCACCCGAGGACACGTGCCACGTGGTTGTCTCCGGTAGTCGCGTAGGTTTTGTCACAGTCCGGTCCTGTGACGACGGCCTGCTAATTGACCACCTCTACGTTCTCCCCAGTTTTCAAGGTCGCGGTATTGGGGCATTGGTTCTCGCCTCGATTTTCAAGACGGCTGATTCTGGTAGCCGGCAAGTTCGTGTCGGTGCACTCAAGGAAAGCGACTCCAACCGTTTCTACGAGCGCCACGGATTCAAAATGGTTTCAGAGGGTGAGTGGGATAACCACTATGTTCGGCAGTGTCAAACCATCACATAGTGTCGCGGCACCCTGGTCCATCAGCCAAAAGGCACAGCTTCTGGGTCCCGTCTGCGTCTTCTACATTGCGATTGCATTAAGCGGCGCGAAAGTCGGTGTTCAGTCCGACGAGGATGTTGGGAATCTCAGAATGCTCAATCGTCACTGAAGGTGGGTGGTGTGGCTTGCGAGCGCAGGCGCCATTCGCGGCTACCAGGGAGGGGCGCGTGCCGACAGCGCAGTTTGTGAAGAGTCGCGGGCTTGCTGAGCCATTCGACCGCGAGCCTCGTTCGAGCCTCGCGAGAGGCTGAACGACACGGGACGGAGCGCGCAAGCCACGCCACCCGCCTTGGACGAAGCTGCGGCGAGAAGCGGGGTCGCGTCTGTCAAATCCCTTATAATGCTCGGCTTCGCAGCGCTTTTGTGGCTCCGCGGCGAAGTTCATTACCCACCTAAGAGATTCCCATCAGAGGAACGCCGACCGTGGAAAAGAGCCCGACAAACCCTCTTTTTTGAGAAAACTCATGACCAAGACCTTCAGCGCGAAAGCAGCTGACGTGGTGCACGAGTGGTTTGTGATTGACGCGGCCGATAAGGTCCTCGGAAGAGTAGCCAGCGAAGTTGCTCTCCGTTTGCGCGGCAAACACAAGGCCATTTACACGCCTCACGTCGATACCGGTGACTTTATCGTCATCATTAACGCAGCACAGCTGCGCGTCACCGGCGCCAAGCCGCTTGACAAGATCTATTACAGCCATTCCGGCTTTCCGGGTGGCATATCCCAGATCAACTTCCGTGACATGCAAGCCAAACACCCGGGACGCGCTTTGGAAAAAGCCGTCAAGGGCATGCTGCCCAAAGGGCCGCTCGGCTATGCCATGATCAAGAAGCTCAAGGTGTACGGTGGTGCTGAGCACCCCCACACTGCCCAGCAACCCAAAGTGTTGGAAATCTAAGGAGCCTTGAGATGATTGGTGAATGGAACAATGGAACCGGCCGTCGCAAGTCCAGCGTAGCCCGGGTATTTCTGAAAAAGGGCTCCGGCCAGATCGTGGTAAACGGTAAAGACATCGAAAAGTTTTTCGGTCGTCAAACGTCGATCATGATTTGCAAGCAACCCCTGATGCTGACCAACCACGCCCAGACATTTGACATTATGGTCAATGTCGCTGGCGGCGGCGAGTCCGGCCAAGCTGGCGCTGTGCGTCATGGCATCACCCGTGCCTTGATCGACTACGATGCAACGCTCAAATCCGAGTTGAGCAAAGCCGGCTTTGTGACCCGCGATGCGCGTGAAGTCGAGCGTAAGAAGGTTGGTTTCCACGGTGCGCGTCGTCGTAAGCAGTTCAGCAAGCGCTAATTCGAACCCGAATTGGTCAGCAGATTGCTGCCAAGCCACAGCCGCCAGAATGCAGATTCCGGCGGCTGTTTTCGTTCCGGCTGATAGACTTCCCAGCCGATGCGACTCCGTTTGATTCTTCGTCGTCTGACTGTCAGTGCTCCGCGCATGTCGGTGCGGACCGCTTTGCCTTGGCCATTTCGCTGGGCAGTGCTGGCGCTGGTGCTGGGTTTTTGTGCGGCCATTGGCCTGTGGGCCTTTGAGTTCGGCAAGGACATCGCAGGTCTTGATAATGACGCCAAGGAAGAATTGCGCCATACAAGATCCGAACTTGCTGGCGTGCGGGCTCAACTGCTGAATTTGAAGGCCGAGCGTGACAAGGCGCAATTGATCGCGAACACTTCCGAGACCATGATGACTTCGGAGAAGGTTGCCAGGGAGAAGTTGCTTGCCGTGGTCAGGCAACTCGAAGCAGATAACCAGAGTCTGCGTGACGACCTGGGTTTTTTTGAAAAGCTGATACCTACCACCGGAGGTGAGGGCGTCGTGATTCGTGGACTGCAGGCCGATGTCCGTGGTGGGCGTGAAGTGAAATGGCAGGTGCTGGTGATTCAACCGCGCAAGAATCCAACCGAATTCAGTGGCCGGCTTGAACTAAGCTTTTCCGGCGTTCAGAATGGCAAACCTTGGGTCGGAACGTTGCCGGGCGGGGCTCTGGTTTTCAAGGTAAAGCAGTATGGGCGACTTGAAGGTGTTCTTGAATTGCCACCGTCCGTTGTTCTCAAGGCGGTTGCTGCGAAAGTGATGGATGGCCCGGCTGTAAGGGCGGTCCAGTCGATCAAGTTATAGTCAGCGGTGTTTTCCGTTTAAGTGAGTCCTGCATATGTTCAACAAAAAGAAGCAACCTCCGATTCGCAGCCTGATTGCGGAAGATAGTGAGATCGATGGCAACTTCAGATTTGCAGATGGACTGCGAATCGATGGCAAGGTGGTCGGCAATGTCAGTGCGTCAGTTGACTCGGCCAGTATTCTGGTGATCTCCGAGACAGCCACAGTCAACGGCGGGCTCACCGCCGATCACATTATCGTGAATGGAACGGTCAGAGGACCGGTTCATGCCCGCGTCATGCTTGAGCTTCAGCCCAAAGCGCGGATTGAAGGGGATGTTTGTTACACAGCCCTTGAGATGCATCAGGGCGCCATCATTGATGGCCAGTTGCGCCCAGGTGTTGAAGAGGAAGCAAAGCCCACACTAAAATTGGCGGCAAATAATAGCCAGTTGAATGGTTGAGTGAATTGCTGTAGTATTAGCGTATCCATTTTCCGGGAGTAGCCATGAATGCAGTCGCAGAACATACTGAAATTGAAATGCCGAGTCCGATTCTTTTCACTGACAGCGCAGCAGCCAAAGTGGCCGACCTGATTGCTGAAGAAGGTAACCCGGACTTGAAGTTGCGCGTCTTTGTACAAGGCGGCGGTTGCTCGGGCTTCCAGTATGGTTTTACGTTTGATGAAATCACCAATGAAGACGATACAACCATGACCAAAAACGGCGTATCACTTCTGATCGATGCCATGAGTTATCAGTACCTGGTCGGCGCCGAGATTGATTACAAGGAAGACTTGCAGGGTGCGCAGTTTGTCATC